>CAYVRR010000004.1:0-83235 GCA_964453215.1 uncultured Spirochaetaceae bacterium
GATCCACTTTATAGAGGGACTCAATGCCCATTATATAAAAAAGAGGATCCGTATCATTGTCAAATTTATCGAGTACGATCTCATCTCTGTCGCTCTTTTGGCTCATCTCCTTCAACAGATAAATTTGATGAGCCACTCTTTCGAAAATGTAAATATAATAATTTAGAGGATCAAAAAAGCCTTATTACAAGTGACGAGATTCATCTACAAGTAGAAAACGTATTAACGATGCAAGAAGCCTCTATGAGCTTAAGCTCTCTCATTGTTGACTCATCAAGGGAGTCACTACCACAAGCACTCTATAAAGCCCTGCAACATCTTACCCTTATTTCTACCTATGCTAAAGGTAACACTGATGAATCTTTTATAACGCCAGACCCTTCAAGTCCTGTTGCTGTTTGATTTCTTCTAATATATAGTAAGACTACAATCAAAAGGATGGGAAATAGTGTTGCACTTAAAATCCCTATTTGTAATGGAGATGAGCTTCCCATCTTCACACTAATATCAGTAACAATACCAACACTGTAGGGGCCAATAGCTGCTCCAGTATTTCCACATGCTGCCAAAAGTGCAAAGAGGGCAGCTGATGCTTGAGGGAACCTTGCGTGGGCTAGTGAGATTGCTCCTGGCCACAACAAAGAGACACCAAGACCACTTAGAATACATGCAATGAGTGAAAGTATGGGCCACCTGGAGAGTCCAACAACAAGATAGCACAATACAGTTAGTATTGTTCCACTAAACATAAACTTCCAAAGGTTACCATCTTTTCCCCACTTACCAAACATGAGCCTACCGATACCTAAGAAGAAAGCAAATAAAAGGACACCAATTAAATCTCCTGCAGATTTAGAGAGACCTAATGAAGTCTCTGCAAACGTACTAGTCCATTGGCTAATTACAACTTCACTTGCCCCCCCTAATAAAATTGCCGCTAGCATCAATAAGAAAAAGGGTGATGAGAGTAACTCTCTATTTCTCACTCTTTGCTCATTGTGAACCATAGGAGCGAGTGGAACAAGGAGAAATATAATCCCATTAGCAAATGGAACAATTGCCCAAATACGTGGAATATAGATCCAGTTTTCTGCTCCAAAAAGAGATAAAAGAATTGTGGTAATAACGATGACAGCAATAAAACCCCAAGCATAAAATGAGTGGAGTAAGCTCATTGCTTTTGCTTTTTCATCTCCTGGAATTGCACCAACGATAGCAGAAAGGAGGAGTTCAAGAAGTCCACCTCCATAGGCAAAAACAATAGTGGCTAAAATTATCGTCACATAGGGATTGTTTGGAAAAAGGATTGGGGTAAACGATAATACTACTAACCCAATAGAAGCAAGGAAGTGGCCGAGGGCAATAAATGGTCGCACTCCAAATTTATCAACAAATTTACTGTTAATAATTGAAGAGATGATTTGAGTAAGAAAGGTGATGAATACTAATCGTCCAATTTGTTCATACGATAAGTTAAATTCCTTCATGTATATCACAAATAAGAGAGGGGAGAGGTTTGTAATTAAAGCTCCCACAAAATTACCTATGTATGCTGCGATAATAGTTTTTTTGTACATAAATCTAATAGTATATGTGACTAGCATATAAGGCAATAGGGCTGTATAATAATGTGTATGAAATCAACAACAACATATAAAGCGATCCTATTTGATTTAGATGGAACTATTGTAAATACAATAGGCGATATAACGTTTGCAATGAATAAGGCACTTAACCAGTATAATATTGAGCCTCTGAGTGATGAAGAGGGGATGATGTGTGTAGGAAGGGGATTAAGAAATGCCCTTAAAGAGGCTGTTCGTTTAAGAGGAAAAGAGGTAAAGGATAAGGAGCTAGATCATATGGTCACCTTACTCTTTGAAACCTACTCTCAATACCCTTTTCAATTTGCAAAAGAGTATGAGGGAACTTCCCAATTTTTACAAAAATACGTGAATAAAGGAGTTCTTTTAGGAGTCTTATCAAATAAGGATGATGAATTAGTAAAAGTAATAGTAGATGAGCTTTTTCCTGATATCCCATTCTCTTTTGTCCTAGGGGCTCATAGTGATTATCCCCTCAAGCCAGATCCAACTTCACTCCTTTCTTTTATGGATAAGTTTGACTTACGTGCAGAAGATTTGTTATTTATAGGAGATAGTGAAGTTGATGGGAGAACTGGGGAGGCATCGGGCGTTCGCGTTGCCCTCGTTTCTTGGGGATTTAGAAATAAAGATGCATTAATTGCTTCTGGTTTTACCAATATATATGATACATTTGAAGAATTAGAAAAGGGGGAGCTATGAAAATGTATGATGAGAAAGAATTAGAGATGATCCAACAAAAAGCAAAAGATTATATAACATATGAGAGTGATCCACACTTTCGTCAAGAAGTACTCACTTCTTTAGATGAGCATGCACATGATGATTTGCATGATAGATTCTACACATCTCTCTCTTTTGGAACTGCCGGAATGAGGGGAGTAATTGGGGGTGGGACAAATCGCATTAACCCCTTCATGGTACGTAAAGTAACTCAGGGTCTTGCAAGTTATCTTCTGAGCCAAGAAAAAGAGCCAAGTGTTGTTATTGCGTATGACTCTCGTAATTATTCTAAGCAATTTGCAAAAGAAGCAGCAGTTACTTTGTGTGCAAATAATATTGTAGTCTACCTCTATGATTCACTTAGACCAGTTCCACTTCTTTCTTTCGCTGTTCAGTACCTTGAAGCAACGAGTGGCATTGTGATTACAGCAAGTCATAACCCAGCTAAGTATAATGGCTATAAAGTGTATTACAATGATGGTGGGCAGGTCACCCCTCCACACGATGTGGGAATTGCTACATTAGTTTCAAAAGTAGATGTTGAGAATATAAAAAATATTAGTGTTGAGGAAGCTCATGAGAAAAATCTTTTACGGGAAGTTCCTCCAAGTGTTGATGAAGCGTATGATGAGTTAGTAATTAATTCACTAAGTAGAAAAGAGAGCATTAAAAAACAAAAAGTGAGTGTTGCCTATACACCATTACATGGCTCTGGTGATAAGCCAGTGAGAAGAATACTTGGAAAGTTGGGATTAGAAGTTCACACTGTTGAAAGCCAACAAGAGGCGAATGGGGATTTCCCTACAGTCTCAATGCCTAATCCAGAAGATCCTGAAGCAATGCGCCTTGTCATCGACCTTGCTAAAAAGGTGAAAGCAGATATTGTTATGGGAACAGACCCTGATGCAGACCGACTTGGAATTGCTATACCTAAAGATAGTAACAAAACTGAATATTCCCTCCTTTCTGGAAACCAAATTGCAGTGCTGCTTACCGATTATTTAATTGAAAGGTACAAAACACTCTCACCAACTACGAAAAAACCACTAGTAGTGAAATCTTTTGTTACAACAGACCTTGTGAAGGAGATTACTGAAAAAAATGGTGGAAAGTGCAAAGATGTATTAACAGGCTTTAAATATATCGCAGAAGAAATAGTTGAAGTAAAGAATTCTGATGAATATTTCTATCTCTTTGGCTGTGAAGAGAGCTTTGGATACAATAGCCTGAAAGAGATACGAGATAAAGATGCAGTTTCATCAGCTCTCTTAGCTGTAGAGATGATGAGCTACTATGCTCAAAATGGAATTACACTTGAAGAGCGTCTTGAAGCTATTTATGAAGAGTACGGATTTTACACAGAAGAGGTGTTAAGTTTTACATATGAAGGAGCGAGTGGGTCACAAAAGATGGCTTCTATCATGCAATCCTTTAGAGATAAAGAGTTGGGGGATGAATTTGCTGGCCAAGAGATTGTCTCAAAAGCTGACCTTTTACATGATAAAGAGAGTGGCTTCCCCCCATCTGATGTAATTATCTTAAAGTTTGCCAATAATGATAAATTAGTTATTCGCCCTAGTGGAACTGAACCAAAAATAAAATATTATTTCTTCTTCAAAACAGATGGTGAGAATAAAGAGTCGTATCTAGCTTCTTTACGTGAAAAAATAGCTGCTTACAAAGCGTATCTATAAGGAATTATATAATGAAATCATTCTACCTCATTAATAGAGGTAACAATAAAAGTCTCTATATCTCACCTTTTGCTAACCCATCCACTTCTCATGGATGGGATGAAAATGAAGATATAACTATTTACAGCGCCACAACAGTGACAAAAGAGCAAAAAGATGGAGCGTTTTTTACACTCTATACAGATATTGACCGGGGTGTTGATAGGTGGATTCAGGATGTGAAATATTTTCCCCGCCTTGTAATAGGTGGGCTCATATTTCTTGTTACCTACTTTTTCTTCTCACTTGCTGTGAGAGATCCTATTCCAGTTCTCGATGAATTTATTATTGCTTCCTTAGTTACCCTTTTTAGTGTAATTGGGCTTTCGCGACGTGATAAAAAAAGTGATGTTTCTGTGAAAAAAAGATTTGAACTTAAACAAAAGGCGAGTGAAGCTGATTATAAAGAGATTCCTGAATTAGAACTCATTGAAAAATACCTGTATGATATATCTCAATTAGAAACAATTGACCTATCTGAAAAAATTGCTCAAGTAGATGGCGCGACTCTTCCCATGTTGGATGTATCGATGGAGGGGGGGTATATGAAGAGTTTCAAAGAGCAATTTCTCACCTATATTCATCTCAACCATAAAGATGTAGATCAATTGCATAAAAGATATATACAAGTAATGAGAGCTGAAAAAAACAGAGAGGCGTTTTCAGCGCGGCTTCTTCGCCTTGGTATGAATCAAACAAGTGACCTCTCATTACTTGCCCTCACTATCATTATTGCAAATCAATAAAAGGAATTTCTCCGTAATGAGTGTATGATTGCAACACTCTATCTCTTATGTTTTTTCATCCTGTATATTGGTACGTTTGTCTTTTCTCCACCAATAATCATCATTATCCTTATATTGCTAGTTCAAGGTGCCTTTCTTATAGTTTATAAGTATGAGAAAGGCCTTCTTTTTGCCTTTCTAATGGCACAGATGATACTTTTTGTTCCATTTGTTATCACAAAAGAGATCGATATATCTCAAAAGATACGTATGTATAAAAGAGGTAGCGAAATAGAAGGGAGAGCGTTATTTGATTCAACTCTTTCAGAAAGTGGCAATAGTGTTGTTACCTTACAGGTAAAAAAGATGGTAAGTTCACACAAAACAGAGGTGTATATCAACAAGCCAATCACTACTATCATACAAAGTGATGACCTAATATATGCCCACTCGTACCTTCGTGTTGATGGATCGTTTTTTATAACAGAAGATGGCACCACGCTCTTTATGGGTTCATCCTATATTGTTGAAGATAAAAATTTGTTCATAGCACATAGAGAAAAAATTATTAATTATATACGTGATAGAGTTGATCAATTGAGTGATAAAAATAGAGATCTTGTTCTTCTTATTACACTTGGTCTAAAAGGGAAAAGGGCCCCTTATATAACCCAAAGAGCGGTTGAAAAAGGAATAGCTCACCTCTTTGCTCTCTCTGGGATGCACCTTTCTGTATTACTATCTCTTTTCACTAGAGTTCTTGCTTCCTTAGTCTCTAAAAGAAAAAATCGTCTCATTGCAATAGCTCTTGCGTTAATCTATCTATACATTGCTGGAAACAAGCCCTCTTTAGTACGAACTCTTCTTTTTCTTATTCTTACACCTATTTTCTCTATTCAGACACCTTTTGATAAATTTATGAGTGCAATTATACTCCATTCACTCCTTTTGCCATCATCTATGATGACTCTAGCATCCCTTTATTCGTATACAGCTTTGTATAGCATCATCGCTCTAACTCCTTGTATAATGAGTATATTAGAGCCATATATAGTAAGTATATTAGCTTCTTCTTTTGCAATCACAGTGAGTGCAATGAGTTTAACATCAATTGTGAGTTTGTTGATGTTTCACTCATTTACCCCTTTAGGAATACTTTACACCATCATATCTACACCAATTATCTTGTTATTACTTATTGTAAGTTTCATCTATATCCTTATTCCCCATAAGGGTGTTCTAATTGGACTTGAGTGGATAGGAAACTTTACCTTTAAACTATTAGAAAAAGAAATACAAACCTATTTTACTCTTAGTCCATTTATTCTGTACGGATTGTTTATGAGCTTTATCTTGACCCTCTTCTTAGTTCTTTGGTACTGTCAGAAACAGAAGCAAGCAAGGAGTCACAGACTATATGAAATGGAAAATTCGCTACGAATCAATCAACCAGATAAAAAGTCTCCTTGAAGAAAATTCCCTTGGGATGAGTAAAAAATTTGGACAAAATTTTCTATTAACCACCTCTGTAAGGGAGAAAATTGTTGATTCTCTTCACCTCAAAAAAGGTGATACAGTGTGGGAAATTGGACCTGGAATAGGAAATTTGACAACCATATTACTAGAGAGGGGGTATGATGTTACAGCTTTTGAAATAGATAGGGGGTTTATCTCTATTTTAAAAGAGCAGGCATTTGTTGATGTTCCCTCATTAAGAGTAATTGAAGGAGATGTATTAAAAACATATAAAGATGTTTTGATAGAGCAAGGGACACCAGATGCAATTTGTGGCAATCTTCCCTATAATGTGGGTTCTGTTATTATTGCAAGGTTGTTAGAACAAAAAGTGAATGCTCCTGTTATGCTTTTTACCCTTCAAAAAGAGGTTATTGATCGAATAGTTGGAACACCTGGAACAAAAAATTGGTCTACACTCTCACTTCTTTGCCAAGTCGATTATCATGTTAAGTCCCTTTTTACGATAAAAGCTTCCCATTTTTATCCCCCACCACATGTTGACTCATCGGTCATTTTATTTACTAAAAGGGATGCTTCATTAGTTCCATCCCATTTAACTGAGCTCTTTTTTATTATTGTTCATGATTTGTTCGCTTCAAGAAGAAAAACAATGAGAAATAATTTGATGAATAATAAATTAAGCACACTCATTTTGCCACCTAAAATTGATGAAATCATTGCTCGAAGTAAATTTGATCCCCTCACTCGAGGAGAAGTGCTTTCAATAGATGAGTTAATTAGTTTAAGTGAAATGTTTTATGACGATTTCCACACATCAATCCAAGCACCCTTTTTATAGCGATAGAAGTTTAAAAGGCCTCGAACGAATAAATCAGCTACCATACACGACCAGGCAACAAGTAAGTTTCCACCAAAATAGGTAATAAGGATATAAGCAGGTATGAGTCTGACTATCCACATGCCAATAACAGAGTTAATAAAGGGCCACTTTGTATCTCCAGCACCTCTAAGTATTCCTCCAATAACAATACTCATAGCAAAAAATGGTTGAGCAAAGGCTTCAATGCGTAATACTCTTGCCCCAAGTGATATAACTTCTTCATCATGAGTGAAAAAAGCCATCAGTTGAGGAGCTGCTACAAATAAGAGAACTCCTGTTGCACTCATTAGTGCAATTCCATACATTAAGACTCTTTTTGCAAAATCTTTCGCCATCTCTTTTTTATTTGCCCCAAGTGATTGCGCAACGAGTGTTGCAGCAGCTAAAGAGAACCCACTTACTGGCATAAAAGTAATAGATTCCGCTGTGATGGCTAAGTGGTGAGCCGCTAAAGAAGCAGTCCCCATCCCTGTAACAAGGCTTGTTAAAACTATTTGACCACTACTGAGCGTTATTCTCTCTAAGGCCATTGGCATTCCTATCTTAACAACTTGGCGGGTGATGGTTGCATCTACCTTCCACACTATTTCTCTAAATTTAACTCGAATATCTGAATCTTTTGTGAGGATAATAATAAAAAGTATTGTTGCTGAGAGGGTGTGAGATGTGAATGTAGCGATTGCTGCCCCTTTGACACCCATATCAGCTCCATAGATAAAGAATTCTTTACCAAAAATTTCTATCGTTCTTGATGGGAAAATGAGGATAAAGTTTCCAATTACATTGATGATATTGGTAAACACATTGCTAATTAATGGAGTTTTTGTGTCTCCACTACTTCGTATTATATTAGATAAAAATACAAAGGTGATAAGAAAAGGATAACTTAAACTAATAATAGAGAGATACATAATCGCATCTTTCACAACTTGTTGTTCAACACCTAACCAGATTGGAAGGCGTTTAGAGACAAATGCCATGATGAGGGTAGTGACGAGACTAAGAAAAATAATAGCAATAAATGCTTGGTGGAGACTTAATTTTATGTTCTCTTTTTGATTTGCCCCAATGTAGCGAGCGATAATGACTGCATAGGCAGCTCCAAAAGAGTAGAGCACTCCATTAACTAACCAAATAGTTGATGCATTTACTGCTACAGCAGCTGTTGCAACAGCTCCAAGGGAGCCTACCATTGCAGTATCTACATACTGAATGAGTGTGTGAAAGCTTTGATCGAGTATAACAGGCCAGCTTAAAGACCAAATGGTCTTATTTGGGCTACGAGAGCCATCAGTGAGTGAAACTTTCTCTTTTGCTAACATCTGTCGCTCTCTATTGCTTTCCAAGATATAAAGACATACACATTGTGGTAGTGTATGTCTAATCTTGTTCCCTTTGTATTCATGCCCTATTTAACTTGTGACAAAGTGATTGCACTTGTAACAACAATATCTTCTACACTGCATCCTCGAGATAAATCACTTACCGGGTGGGCAAATCCTTGAAGGATTGGACCATATGCTTCAGCTTTTGCTAATCGTTGCACTAATTTATACCCAATATTGCCAGCTTGAAGGTCGGGGAATATGAGGGTGTTTGCTTTTCCAGCTACTGGGGAATCCTTTGCTTTACTTTTTCCAACAGAATCGATGATTGCAGCATCGAGTTGCAATTCTCCATCAATTAATATTGAAGGTTCTCTCTCTTTCACTATGTTTGTAGCTTCAACTACTTTATCAACTGCTTCCCCCGCTGCACTTCCCTTTGTAGAGTAACTAAGCATAGCAACTATTGGAGTTGTGTTAAGGTAGGTTTGACAAGAGAGTGCAGAAGCAATAGCAATTTCTGCAAGTTGTTCACTTGTTGGATTTGGGATCGTTGCACAATCGCTGAATATGAAGGAACCATTAGCTCCTAAATCTTTCTCTTTTGTTTCCATAACAAAACAAGAAGAAGCACTTTTTATACCTGGTTTTGTTTTAATTATCTGAAAAGAGGCTCTTAACACATCCCCTGTTGTATAGGTGGCTCCTGCAACAAGGGCATCAGCGTGAGATAGGTGAACCATCATTGCCCCAAAATAGAGGGGGTGATGTATTACTTCAAGAGCTTTTTCGACTGTCATTCCTTTGTGTTTTCTCATCTCATAATATGTTTGAGCATATTCTTCAATATGTGGAGAAAGAGATGGGTTAATAATGGTAACATCATCAATCTTTACATCGACCTCTTGTGCTAATGTATTAATTTTATCTTCATCTCCAAGAATAAATATTTGTTTAGCAATACGCTCATCCATAATTTTTCTTGCAGCTTGTAGAGTTCTTTTATCAAGCCCTTCTGGAAGAACTAGAACTTTTTGTAAGGCAATAGCCTTATCTTTCATTGTTTGTGAAAATGACATCTTTCATACCTCTTATCAATAATAGTTACTCACTAACAGTACCACATTCAATAAAAGTGTTGTATCCCTTAGATGAACTTTTCTCATTGAGATTGTCGAGATATTATTAATTATGATATGGTAATCAAATATGAAAGTTGGTATATATGGCTTAGGCCGTTTTGGAGCTTTTTGGGCTCATCTTTTAGCTAAGAAGGTTGAAGTAGTTGGATATAATCGAACTAAGAGGGATTTCTCAATAGAGGGAGTTGAAATAGTCGATTTTGAGACTCTCTGTAAAAGTGATGTTATTTTCTTGTGTGTATCAATCTCCTCTTTACAAGAAACTCTTCACTCTATAAAAGAGTATATCCCTAAAGAGACAGTAGTGATTGATACCTGCTCTGTAAAGGTGTATCCAGCACAGATGATGGTCGATATCCTCCATACAGAACAACCCCTTATTGCAACTCACCCCATGTTTGGACCAGATTCTGCTAAATCTGGAGTTACAGGGTTGCCTTTAGTCTTTTATCCTCTTCGTTGTAGCAAAGAAGTGGGCGATTATTGGTTTTCTCTGTTTCAAGAGATGGAGCTAGATGTAATTGAGATGAGTCCAAAAGAGCATGATCAACAAGCTGCTTATTCCCAAGGTGTTACCCACTTTGTTGGAAGGGTCCTTGATGAAATAAAACTACAACCAACTCGTTTGGCCACCTTAGGATACAAAAGTTTAATGAATATTGTTGAACAAACGTGTAATGATAATATACAGCTTTTTTATGATTTACAGCGCTATAATCCTTATTCAAGCATTATGAGGGGTGATGTAAAAGATGCAACTGAAAAAATATTAAAGAAACTAGAAATAGAAGAGTCTAAAAGGTTGGAGGATGCATGAAGTTTTTCATCTATACACTTGGGTGCAAATTAAATCAGTGTGAAAGTGAAGCTATAGCTGATTCCTTCACCAATAAGGGATTTGAATTAGTTGATGCTTCACAGAGAGCAGATTTGTATATTATTAACACCTGCACGGTCACCACCAAAGCAGAACAAAAAGCAAGAAGGATGATTCGTAAGTATCATAAGGAAAACCCTGAAGCTATTATTATTGTAACAGGGTGTTATGCTCAAATGGAAGAAGATGTTGTGAGCAATCTTATTCATCGTGTAATTGTCCTTACATTAGATGAAAAACCAAAGCTTTTAACCCTAGCTCATAAGATAGTAGAGCGATGTCTCACTGATATCGATCTTTTTGAATCGATCCATTCAATTCTCACTGAAAAGGATGAGGTTTCCTCATTCGATTATGATGCGGCAAGTTTTTCGTTACATTCGAGAGCTTTTTTAAAAATACAAGATGGATGTGATAACACATGTGGCTATTGTAGGGTGACAATTGCTCGAGGTAAAAGTGTTTCACTTCCCATGAATGAGATAGTTGAAAGAGCTCTCAATCTTGAAGAAAATGGGTATACAGAGATAGTTCTCACTGGTGTAAATATTAGCCAATATAGGGATAAAGAGCTTCAATTAGAAGACCTACTTCGATCATTATTAACTTCTTTATCATCCCACATGAGAATAAGGCTTTCATCCTTAGAGCCAGATTGTTTTACTGAACAACTATTAGAAGTGCTCAAAGATGAAAGAATTCAACCCCATTTTCACCTTCCACTCCAATCATTATCAAATAGTGTCTTAAAAAGGATAGATCGCCACTACACCTATGATGTAGTAAAAGAGGTAGTAGAGGCATTGAGAAGAGTAAAACCAAACCCCTTTATTGCATGTGATATGATTACAGGTCTCCCATCGGAAGGGGAAAAAGAATTCAAAGAGAGTTATGAGCGACTAGGGGAGTTGAATGTGAGCCAAATACATGTCTTTCCCTATTCTCCTCGCCCATCTACCCCCTTATATGGTGCAAAAGATCCTGTTCCAGAGTATATACGGGACCAAAGGGCTACACAGCTACGATCACTTTCAGCAATTCATACAAAAAATTACATACAAAAAATGGCAGGTGAAGAAGTTGAATTGATTATTGAGCGAATTGAAGATGGTAAAGTGAGTGGCATAAGTGGAAATTATCTAAAATGTAATATCCAAGGATCCCCTCCAACTATTACAAGAGGCTCATTAGTGAGGGCAATAATTGATACAAATAGTAAGATGGGCAATCTTATTGCCCATTTTAAAGAGTGTGTCCACCCTTAGATAGAGTTTTCACCAATTCTAAACATCTCTTTGTAAACGTGTAACAATTTAGATTGTTACAGGTAAGTTTTATTGACGGCTGGTATAACTTACGTGTAAAGTTGTAGGTGTGAAATAGAAAGTCTTTATGTAATCTACTTATTATAAAGAGTTATTCAATTAATGTACTCATTCAAATAATGAATAGCAGTTTTTTGCTTGCATTATTTGAAAAATGTGAGTATCCTAAACGAAAGGTGAAGTGAATGGATGAATACAAAAATGATGAACTTGAACTAGAATCTAAACTCCCTGAGCATCTTAATTTAGTTCAAATAGAACATGCGTATGAATTAGAACAAGAGCTGTTACATGCGGTGAAATGGGGTAATCCTTACAAAGTAGAAGAAGTGCTTTTGAAACGAAGAAGTGCTACTAATTTACCATGTTGTGATGGAAATACTGTTGCTTCAAAAGCTCTTAGATGTTGTAAAAACCATCTTATTAGTTTGAACTCTCTTTGTCGTAACGCAGCTCGTAGTGGAGGACTTCAGACATTGTATCTTTATACAATGAGTAACAAGTTTAATTTAATGATTGAACATGCAGTCTCTGTGTCCCAATTAGATGAGGTGCTTTATGGACAAATTGCCCTCGATTATGCGAAAGCTGTTCTAGAATTCTCTGTCTCCTCCTACTCGCCAATGATTAAACAAATTGTGACCTATTTGACCGTCCATTTGAGTGAAGATGTGAGAATTGAAGATTTAGGAAGAATGCATAATACTCACATATCTCATATTTCAAGAAAGTTTAAGAAAGAGACTGGAATGTCTATCCCTGCTTATGTGAGTATTCAAAGGATGAGCTTAGCAAAACTCTATTTTGAAGATGGAGAGGTCTCAATAAAAGAAGTTGCTAAACGTCTTGGGTTTAGTGATTCAAACTATTTTAGTAAAGTCTTTAAACGCTATTGCAATCAAACTCCAAGTGAATATATTCACATGATTAATGAGCGCTAGCTCTTTTTAGAGTTCTTACTTCCCCTTTCTCGAATAATAGTTTTCGGATCCTCGTTCTGTACAAAACTAAAAGAGGGGACGTCGTGGTGAATCCAAGCAGAAGAGCCAACAATGGTATGCTCTCCTATATGGATGTCTCCAAGGATAGTTGCATTTGCGTAGATTGTTACATAATCTCCAATAGTTGGATGTCTTTTTTGGTTTCTGATGAGGTTGCCACAAGCATCTTTTGGGAAACTTAATGAACCCAATGTTACCCCTTGATACATCTTTACATGATTTCCTATGATTGATGTTTCTCCAATAACAACACCTGTTCCATGGTCAATAAATAATGATCTCCCAATATTTGCACCAGGGTGGATATCTATCCCTGTTTGATTGTGAATAATTTCACTAAACATTCTAGGAATAAGGGGTACCTTCTCATTATAGAGAAAGTGAGCTATGCGGTGCATTGTAAGGGCACAAATGCCGGGGTAGGTGAGAATTATCTCTTGAATACTTGTAGCTGCAGGATCTCCATCAAATGCAGCAACAGCATCTTCTTTTAATTTAACTCTAATATCTCCAATTGCTTCAAGAAACTTTATAGTAGTATTGTGAGCTATTTCTCTATATTGAATAGTATCATCATCAGCTAGTTGAAATGGATTGTCATAAAACCATCCTAAAAAGATATGTTTTTCTAACTCCGTTGCAACTTTTTTCATTAATCTTGTAATAAATTCAACCACTGTGTGTTCATACAGGACTCCTTGGCCACTCCTACCTGGAAAAAGAAGCTCAAAGATATCAAAAATAGTCTCTTGCAATTCAACTCTACTAGGCGCTGGACGGAATGAGATATATTTAGACTTTTCAAATCTATCAAAACTTTTTAAATAGGATGGAATATATTTTTCAATTTCAATTTCATTCATGAAATTCTCCTCTTAAAATTACTATAGTGATTTACAAAAAATATCTCAATAGAATATCGTTACCTTGCAACGATAGCCCTCTTATTTGTATAGTGTCGATATGAAACGATATAAATCATGTGCCTTGGAGAAAAGTGAATGTTAGAGCAAGTAAAAACGTATTGGAAGAATAAAATATATAATGAACTCATTGAGATAGCCAAAGAAAAAGAGATAGATGTCTCGCTGTTAAACGAGGTGGGAGAACTTGTTGTTCAAACTCCTCCAAAACCTGAAATGGGAGACCTTGCATTTCCACTATTTCCATATGCTAAAATTTTTAAAACTTCTCCTAATCATATCGTGACACTGCTTAGTGAAAGATTGATTCAAAAAGAGGATGTGAAAAAGGAACACATACTCCCTCACGGTCCCTATTTAAATGTAATTGTTGATGTTGCCTCTATTGCATATCATGTGCATGAAGAGGTGGATAAGAAAAAAGATACATTTGGACACTCATCCCACTTAAAAAATAAAAAAGTGATGGTTGAATTTAGTTGCCCAAATACAAACAAACCTCTCCATTTAGGACACCTTCGTAATGATGCAATAGGAATGAGTATTTCACGCCTCCTTGAAGCAAATGGTGCACAGGTGCAAAAAGTGAATCTCATTAATAACAGAGGGGTTCATATTTGTAAGAGTATGCTCGCGTATCAAAAGTATGGCAATGGAGAGACTCCTGAATCTTCTGGCATCAAGGGAGATCATCTTGTTGGCAAGTACTATGTCCGTTTTGCAGAGTGGGAAAAAGAGGATCCTTCTGCTACAAAACAGGCTCAACAGATGCTGAAAAAATGGGAAGAGGGGGATGAAGAAGTTCTCTCTCTTTGGCACAAGATGAATAAGTGGACATTAGATGGGGTGAGTGAAACATACGAGAAAACAGGAATTACTTTTGATGCCTACTACTATGAAAGTGATACGTATAAACTTGGCAGAGATATTATTTATGAAGGATTAGAAAGAGGAGTCTTCTATAAAGAAAAAGATGAGTCTGTGTGGATAGATCTAACACCAATTAATCTTGATAAAAAAGTGGTCTTGCGTAGTGATGGAACAAGCCTCTACCTCACTCAAGATATTGGAACCGCTATACAACGACACGAGAGGTGGCCATTTGATTCTCTCATTTTTGTAGTAGCAAGTGAACAATCATACCATTTTAAAGTGCTCTTTTATGTCTTAGCTCAATTGGGGTATGAGTGGGCTTCAAGTTTGTATCACCTCTCCTATGGAATGGTTAATCTTCCTGATGGGAAGATGAAAAGTAGGGAAGGGACAGTCGTTGATGCAGATGATTTGATTGACTCTCTTACACAATTAGCTAAAAATGAAATTATTTCCAAGTCGAGAGAAGATATGGTTTCAGATGTAGATGCCGTTAGTAGTGATATAGCACTTGGTGCTCTAAACTATTATCTACTACAAACTACTGCTACAAAAGATATGATTTTTAATCCAGATGAATCAATTTCGTTTAATGGTAATACAGGGCCCTACTTACAGTATATGGGAGCAAGAATTAGTAGTATGCTTAGGAAGTGGGAAGAGATGAAAAGTGAATTTGATTCTATTGCATTTGACCCCCACCTTCTTGTTTTACAAGATGAAAGAGAGTTAATAAAAAACATAGCTTTGTTTGAAAGTCTTGTCACCCTTGGAGCAAAAGAGTATAATCCATCAGTAATAACCTCCTATTTATACGATGTGTCTCGTGTATTTAGTAGGTATTACCATGACCATCAAATTTTAAAAGCACCAACTAAACCGCTTATTAAAGCACGGGTTACGTTGGTAAGCATGGTGTTGCAAGTCTTAAAAAATGCCTACTATTTGGTAGGAATTCCATTTTTAGAGTCTATGTAATTGAACTAGAAAGACCTCTTGTAATTATTAATCTGTTATGATATAAGGGAGTCTGCATATTATTGGATAAGGATGTATATAGATGTACGCACTCGTAGAAATTCTAGGCAAGCAGTACAAAGCGCAGGTAGGCGCTACACTTAAAGTTGACAAAATGGATATTGAAATGGGACAAGATGTTACCTTCGATACAGTTGTTGCCCTTAAGGATGGTGAAAAATCTGTTTTTGGTACTCCATATGTTGAAGGAGCACAAGTAGTTGCTTCGGTTGGGGAAATAGTGAAGGACAAGAAGATTAAAGTCTTCAAGTTTCATAGACGAAAAGGGTATCGAAGAACTCAAGGTCATAGAGAGAAATATTCTATGATTACCGTCAAAGAAATAAAAGCGTAAGGAGTGAGAGATGGCACATAAGAAAGGTGGCGGAAGCAGTAGAAATGGTCGCGACTCCAATTCTCAACGACTTGGAGTAAAACGCTTTGGTGGACAACTTGTCAAAGCTGGTGAAATATTAGTAAGACAACACGGAAATAAATTCCACGCAGGGGATAACGTTGGCTGTGGAAGAGATTTTACTCTCTTTGCAAAAGAAGCCGGCTCGGTTGATTTCCATATTAAAAATAACCGAAAATATATTCGCATACTTCCTTCTGCGTAAATTATAGGAATTGTGATAGAGATTAATAATGTTTGGATTTTCAGATGAGACCTATATAGAAGTTGCCTCCGGAAACGGGGGCAATGGTTGTGTTTCTTTCCGTAGAGAGAAATATGTTCCTCGCGGTGGCCCCGATGGAGGGGATGGCGGCAGAGGAGGCGATGTTGTCTTTGTTGTAAAAGACAATTTAAGAACTCTATCACACCTAAAAAAAATACGCTCTTTTAAAGCTGAGCATGGAAAGAATGGAAGAGGGAGTCGATGTTTTGGTCGAGATGGACTAGACATTGAAGTACCTGTCCCTCCTGGTACTGTTATAAAAGATGCAGAGACTGGAGAGATTATAAAAGATTTAGCTGGTCTAGATCGTTTTGTCTTCTTAACTGGAGCTCGAGGTGGCCAAGGAAACTGGCACTTTAGAACATCTACCAGGCAGACCCCTCGGTTTGCTCAACCTGGTGAAAAAGGTGTTCATATGCGTATTGGTGTTGAACTCCTTGTCATTGCAGATATTGGATTTGTTGGGTTTCCTAATGCTGGAAAATCTTCCCTATTAAACAATCTCACTAATGCTCGAACTAAAGTTGCAGGATACCCTTTTACAACTAAAATCCCTCAACTTGGAATGCTTAGATATGATGATCGTGATGTAGTTCTTGCTGACATCCCAGGACTCATTGAAGGGGCAAGTGATGGAGCTGGTATGGGAATCAAATTCTTACGCCACATTTCAAGAACTCTTGCACTCGCTTTTTTTATTGATCTAAGTGATGATAGTTACCTTACTGCCTATCGAATTTTATTAGATGAGTTAAAAAGTTATGCTCCTGATTTATTAGAGAAACCTCGAATTATCATCGGAACAAAAATTGATGAAGAGGGGACAGATGAGCGATTAAAAGAGCTACAAGCTACTATAAAA
The DNA here is from genome assembly GCA_964453215.1 of uncultured Spirochaetaceae bacterium. Lineage (GTDB taxonomy): Bacteria > Spirochaetota > Spirochaetia > Sphaerochaetales > Sphaerochaetaceae > SABI01. The sequence goes on from CAYVRR010000004.1 coordinate 17,170, forward strand.
GATTATGAAGTATTTCCATTATCTAATATCACAGGAAGTGGATTAGATGAGATAAAAAAAGCTTTTATTCATATCACCTATAGCCACAAAGAAGAAGAGGGCGATGGGTTTACTACTGTTGTAGACACTGAAGCCGAGTATAGAGATAAGATTTGAAAACAATAATTTTTGGTGGAACATTTAACCCAATTCATCTTGGCCATTTATATGTTATTCACTCTATTGCTACTCAAACAGACTATGAACGAATTATTATTATTCCCACCCTTGAACCACCTCATAAAAAGTATAGGAGGGAAATTAGTGATGAAGATAGGGTGATTCTCATACATAAGGGGATAGACGATTATTTTCAAATCTATAGTGATGATAGGAAAGTAGAAATTGTTGTTGATTTAATAGAGATAGAGAGGGGTGGTAAGAGTTATATGTATGACACTGTCCTTGAAATATACAAGAAGTATGAAGTTTCCTCTCTCCTCGCTATTGCAATTGGAGATGATCTTCTTTCCACCTTAGAATCTTGGTACCAGGCAGAAAGTTTGTTTGAATTAGTCTTTTTTCTTATTATTAATCGAGAACTTTCATCACAAGCACAATTGCCACCTACTATAAAAGGGCAATACCTTCATGTAAAACCGTTTCCCTGTAGTTCTTCAACTATAAGAGAGATGTTGATGAGTGCAAAAAGTTCCCTCCACACACTCTCTTCCTTACTAAGTGATTCTGTATTAGACTATATAATTGATTATGAACTCTACCACAGACATTATAGCTACAATTAAAACAACTCTCTCACCTCCTAGAATGAAACACTCCATTAACACCTCTATCTATGCAAGGTATCTCACCTATCGCTATAGTGATCAATGTAAGAGAGTTTCTGTTGAAGAAGTTATAAACGCTTCTCTTTTTCACGATATATGTAGAGAGTGGAAAGAGGATGAACTTGTTGAGTATACAATAAGTAACCAATTGGAATGTAGCGCGTTAGAGTTACAATTTCCTATCTTACTTCATGCTCCTGTTGCAGCAGACTTGATGAATCATTACCCCCTATTAGATAAAGAGGGTATGAAGAAGGCTGTGAGATGGCACTCTTTAGGGCATAAAACAATGGGCCTTCTTGGGGCACTCCTCTATTGTTCAGATTATATGGAACTTGGAAGGTCCTATTTGAGCCATAAAAAGAGAGAAGAATTATTACGTAGTGATTCTATAGAAACCCTCACACAAAAAATCATTGGTGAACATATCATTCACATGAGTCGTACAAATAAAGAGGTTGCTTCTTTTACTCATGAACTATATTCATATGTAGTTTCTGGTGGGAAATTTCTATGAAAGTTAAGAAAATTATCCTATTTATTACCCTTATATTCACAATATTCTTAGTTGGATGTAGTGATAGAAATAATGATAAAGTGTTTTATATAGTGAGTGATGAGTGGGGTTCTGTAGTTGTGTATAATAGGGGTGAGAGATACATTCTCATAGCATCAATTACTTTACAAGATTTACTCACCTTTAGAAGAACCTTACTCAATAATTCAATCACCAGTGATAACTGCGGGGCTCTTCACTACCTTTTTAGCCTTGATTACGATTATCTTATTGAAGGAAAGAAAGAAGACTGGGTAAACCTCTATCAAAAAGAGCAATTATCTCATAGTGAAAGAGTTAATTATATTATTAATGACAGTGATGACTTGAGTAAAATTATCAACATCGATACACTTAAGTCTCTTATGGGAAACAATACACGAATTGATGATGTTGTGAAGATACATAATCATCTTAAAAGAGATGATTACCTACTACGAGTATATAGAGTAAGCCAATTTTTTGATTCTAGAGGAGATATCTCCCTTAATAGACGGAACATGAAAGAGTGGTTGAACCGAGCATTAGAAGAAATAAGAAGTAAATAAGGAGTCATTATATATATGATGGATGAACAAGAGAAAAAAATAGCGAGTGAAATTGCCCAATTTATTACAGATAACAAGGGTGAAGATACTGTTGTTATTGATGTAAGTGAGGTGAGTGGATGGGCAGATTGCTTTATTGTATCGACAGTAAACTCTATTGGTCATCTCAAGGGGATTGCAAAACAATTATGGGATTTTTTGCATGAAAGAGATCTCACAGTCATTAACAGACATAAAAATGTTGCAGGAGATGGGTGGGAACTCATTGATTGTGGAAATATTGTTATTCACCTCATGGGTAAAGATTTAAGAGAATTTTATAATCTTGAAAAATTGTGGCAAACTGGTGAGAAAATTGATTTTATGAATAAAATCGAAAAGCAGTAAAGTACATTTTTTGTAAGGAAAAAGAGAGCCAAGGCTAGTGCGCCTTGGCCTTGTTTTTTTATGGAGCAAGCAAATCTTCGTCACTCGCATACTCTTTTTTCTTAATCTTTTTAAATAATTCAACTAATTTTAATACTGTCAAATCTTGTTTCTCTTTTCCTTTCACATCGAGGATGATATTTCCTTCATCCATCATAATAAGTCTATTTCCATAATCAATGGCATGTTGCATGTTATGGGTGACCATAAGAGAGGTGAGATTATATTCTTTAATAAAATCTGTTGTAAGGTTCATCACAATTTGTGCATTTCTTGGGTCTAAAGCAGCAGTATGTTCATCAAGAAGGAGCATTTGAGGTTGTGATAAGACTGTCATTAAGAGGGTGAGTGCTTGACGCTGCCCCCCACTTAGAAGGCCTACGTTATCTTTTAATCTCTTTTCAAGTCCCATCGATAGCCGTTCTAGTTCAGTTCTAAAAAGTTTTCTTTTACTTGAGTTTAATGATATTCTTAACCCCTTCATCCCTTTTTTGTAGGCAGTAATCATATTATCTTCAATAGACATCTTCGCTGCTGTTCCACTTGTTGGATCTTGAAATATTCGACCAATAGTAAAGGCTCGTTTATATTCAGGTGTGTTTGTTATATCTTTATCTTGTAATATGATTTTTCCACTTGTTACAGGATAGGTGCCTCCGATGAGGTTAAAGAGGGTACTCTTGCCAGAGCCGTTACTCCCTACCACTGTAATAAAATCCCCTTGATGTACTCTAAGATTTACATATTCTAGGGCAACTTTTTCATTGACTGTACCAGGATAAAATACTTTTGATACTTCTTGAATTTTAAGCATTTTTTGACTCCTTCACTTTTCCTCGTCGCTCAACATTGCGCTTAATTGCTCTCTTTCTCGCATCTTTAGAGCTCGCTGCGCTTCGAGTTTGAGCGATAATCAGTGAAACTATCACCAAAATACCTGTAAGGAGTTTAAGGTCACTTGGGGTAAGGTTGATATAATAGCCGTAGTAGCGCCCTAAGAACATCAGTGCTTTATATATAATAGCTCCAAAAATAACTCTTAGTGTTAGAAAGAAAATCTTATTACTTGAGAAAAGGAATTCTCCAATCATTATAGCAGCGAGGCCTTGTACGACCATTCCAACTCCAAGGTTTGCATCAGCAAATCCTTGGTATTGGGCAAGAAGGGCCCCACTTAAGGCAATAAGGGCATTTGAAAGCGCTATTCCAATAAGTTTTAATAATCGTGGATTTATCCCCATTGAAACAATCATTTGTTCATTGCTTCCTAATGCTCCAATCGATATACCTAAATCAGTTCTAAAAAATATATCCATCAGTTCTTTTACAATAATTACAATAATAAGTGTTCCAACTAACAAGGCCCAAGAGTTTGGTAGGAATGAGAAATACTTAGGAATTTCTGTGTAGAGGGTTTTAATACGAAGTAGGGGAACATTAGCCCTTCCTCCAAGTATTCTTATGTTAATTGAGTAGAGCATTGTCATAGTGAGGATTCCTGCTAACAACCCAGGTACCTTGAGACGGTTATGAATTGTTGCGGTAATCATACCAGCAACTGCTCCTGCAAGGGTCGCAAGAATGATTGCGACAAATAATCCCATTCCATTAACTATTGCCATAGTCGCAACGGCGGCTCCTGTTGCAAAGGAGCCGTCAGTAGTTAAATCTGGGAAATCTAATATACGGTATGATATTAACACACCTAGTACCATGATGGAAAAAATCAATCCATCAACAAAAATTCCTTCAATCATTGTGTAGTATACCTATTTCTTTGTAGATTTATTTTCTCATCCCATTTTCATAAATTACAGCTGCTTCGTCAAGGAGGCTAGAAGGTATTGTGATACCTAATTTCTTAGCTACATCGAGGTTAAGCCATAATTCAAAATCACTTGGTTCTGTTAAGAACACTGTTCCAATTTCACCAGGTGTTTTTCCATCAATGATTTGGGCAATTATTTTTCCAGTTGCTTTACCAATTTTGTAATAGTCAAATCCCATAGCAACTAAGAAGTTTAATCCATCGACTCCAGAGGGGTCTGCACTCATTAATGGAACATGAGCTTTAAAAGCTACATCATCAATGGAGGGGAGGGCAGAGATAACTGTGTTATCAGTTGCAATATAAAGGGCATCAACTCTATTAATAATTGATTGAGTTGCACTTTTTACTTCACTTGTATTCGCTACAGCAGATGTAACAAACTCAACACCCAAATTATCACATGCTTGTTTTGCCATTTCCATTAAAATAACGCCATTAGCTTCTCCACTAGCGTAGATATTTCCAACAGTTTTGGCACCAGTAAGTTCAACAAGAAGCCTTATTTGAGCTTCAACTGGGTTCATGTCTGAGACACCAGTAACCATATCTTTATATCCAGCTTCAAAAGAAGGAACAAGGCCAGCAGCTAACGGATCTGTTACAGCAGAGAATACAACAGGGGTTGTTTGTAACACGTTTGCTAAAGCTTGAGCTGTAGGGGTAGCGATACCAACTGCTACATCTACCTTGTCTGAGCTAAATTTCTGTGCTATTTGAGCTGCAGCAGATGCTTCAGCGTTAGCATTTTGAAAATCATATACTACATTGTAGCCATTGTCAGATAAGTAATCTTTCATCCCCTCTTCAACAGCATCAAGTGCTGGGTGGGAGAGAAATTTACTCACTCCAACTCGAGTTGATCCATCACTTACAACTTCCTTTGCCCCACTTGCAAAGATTAAAGTAGATGTACATATGAGTACAATAAGTAGAATGCTCACCATTTTTTTCATAACAGGCTCCTTAATTAATCAAATTATATGGTGCTCACTATAGACCTCTATAGATTATTTGTAAAGATATATATGCATTATTATGCATAATAATGCACTATTTATTCAGCCTAATTGCCATCTGAGGTATATAATACCTTCGCACTATCGAGGTAGCTTTGGGGGATTTTAATTCCTAATGTAGAGGCTACATCGAGGTTAAAGTAGAGTTCAAATTCATTTTTATCTGTTGAAAAAAGTGTTCCCACTTCTCCTGCAGTTTTCTCACCACTTAGGACCATATCAACTGCTAAGCCTGTTTTTCGTCCATGCTGATAATAATTAAATCCCCATACCATAAAGTAATCGAGTCCTACAGCACTCGTTGGATCTGCGGTAAAAAAGGGTTTGTTATGTGCCTTACACACTTCACTTATACTCGTTATTGCAGAAACTACCGTGTTATCTGTTCCAACATATATCGCATCTACTCGTGGAATAATTGCAAGAGCTGCTTGTTTTACTTCAGATGAATTACTCACTCCAGATTGGATTGCTTTCAGTCCCAGCTTTTCACATGATTCAACAAACATATCTTTGAGCTGTACGCCGTTAGCTTCCCCACTTGTAAATATAATTCCAATACTCTTTGCTCCAGTTATTTCACTAAAAGCTTTTATTTGTTCGTAAACAGGGTTTTTGTCACTAGCTCCTCCAACATTCCCACTATTTGGTTGATAGGTTGGAACAAGTCCTGCTTCTAGTGGATCAGTAATTCCTCCAAATATTACAGGAGTCGTGTCAAATAGGTTTGCAAGTGCCTGAGCAGATGGGGTTCCAATTCCAACTACTAAATCTGCTTTATCTCTTTTAAATTTTTGAGCAATAGCAGTGGCACTTGTCATCTCCCCATTCGCATTTTGTGAGTCCCATTCAATTGAATACCCTTTTTCAGCTAAAAAATCGACCATCCCTTGTTCTATTTGATCTAGGGCAGGGTGTGCGACTATCTTAGAAACTCCAATTCTTATTGCACCGTTTTCTACCTTCTCTTTTGTCCCTTCAGCAAAGGTCAAACTAACCACTACTATCATAATGAGGCTTATCAAAAAGTTCTTTTTATTCATTGAATCTCTCCTTTGTGTATAGTAATAGTGACTATATATGGTAGAAGTGTTTCTGTAAATAGAAACACCACTAAAAAGAGAAATATTTTTTTTATAAAAAAATACCCACACAAAAAGTGTAGGCATCGCATGTTATAAAAACACGTAATGAGAAATGTAGATAGATACAGTTAGCTAATAATCAAATTCCTCGTCATCATCATAGAAAAAATCATCATCATCTTCTTCATCCTCAACTATTTCAGTTGTCTCATCTTCGTCAAGGAAAAAGTCCTCTATATCATCTTCATCGTCTTCATCTTCAAATCCATCGTAATCATCGTCTTCACGATATTCATCTGGATCGAAATAATCTTCGATTTCATCTTGTCCATCTACTTCATCATCTTCATCAATGAAAACTTCATCATAATCATCATCTTCAGTGTATTTCATCCGTGTACCTCCCCATAAGATTCACTCACGTACATACACATTATGATGGAAGAATTGAGTTGTCAATCACCAAAATCGATAGTTTAAAAGAAATTTAAATATTTTTCCTTTCAAAGTAAATCATACACACTCATTGAGTCTCTATAGATATAAGGGAGTGTAGGTACTCTTCTTAATTCTAATCGTTTTATCTTATTTTTTTTTAGAATAGGTTGTATGTGGAGAGTAAAAGAGGTTATAGAGCCTAATCTTTGTATAAAGTGGTTTTCTTCACCTGTAGAGATTTTGGTTATGTACTTTAAACTCTTGTAACTAAGTGGAGCCCTTGGTATAGTTTTTATTGATGGAGAGGGTATGAAATCAAGTAGAAACATTGTTGCAATTCCTATGGGAGACCCCTCAGGCATAGGGCCTGAAATAGTAATTAAAGCCTTAAAAAGTGAAGAGCTTCGGATGAAACAAATCATCGTAGTAGGGGATAAACAGGTTTTTAAGAAGTTTTGTGATGACTATTCCTACACGATGCCTTTTGAACATATTGTGACAGAGATTGATGAATTACTACAGGTAATACCAACTGGAGCTAAACATCTTTTATATGACATGAAGTTAATTGAAATCTCCTCTTTTAGGTATAATGAGATACAAAAACTAAGTGGAATGGCAGCATATGAGTCTATCAAGATGTGTGTTGAGTTCGCGAACAGAAAAATAGTTGGGGCAATAGCTACCCCTCCACTTCATAAGGAAGCTTTGAAGATGGCTGGAGTTAGTGCAATTGGACACACTGAAATCTTTGGTGAATTAACTCAATCTCCTCATCCCATTACTATGTTTAAAACTCATGCTCTCCATATCTTTTTTATGACGCGTCACCTCTCTCTTCGAGATGCTTGTGATGCTGTAACAAAAGAGGGGGTGTATGAGTTTATTAAATCAGTCAATAGAATAACAGAGCACAATTATTTCCCTTCTCAACTCCCCCTTGCCATAGCAGCTCTTAACCCCCACGGCGGAGAAGGTGGTTTGTTTGGTGATGAAGAGATTACTTCAATTACTCCTGCTATTAGGAGGGCACAAAGGGAAGGGATAGATATTGTTGGCCCTATTGGAGCTGATTCTGTTTTCCATCTTGCAAAAATTGGGCGTTATAAAGCTGTCCTCTCCCTCTATCATGATCAGGGACATATTGCTGCTAAAACATTAGATTTTGATCGAACAGTGAGTGTTACGTGGCTTCTCCCATTTATTCGCACATCAGTAGATCACGGCACAGCATTTGATATCGCAGGTAAGAATATTGCTAGTGAAGTAAGCATGATAGAAGCAATTAAAGTAGCATTTCAATATATTGAACATGAAGAGATAACAATATAAGGAGCTCATCTAATTTATGAAAAACAAAATTTATGTTTCTATGTTGCTACTCATTACAATACTAGCAATCACATCGTGTGCTACATCAGTTTTAACTCAATATATGGTTCCTGCAAAATATGATATGTCAAATTATCGCACCCTTGCTATCATTCCAACACCTCCCTATCGATTTAGGGCCTTTGATATTCCATCGGCGGTTGTTCGTGATATGAGTGGAACATCTCATGTAAGAGTCTATTCAGGCTATAGCATACATAGTGAAAGATACCTTCAAGAGTTCTTAACTCAAAAAGTAGTGGAAAAAGCAAAAAATAGTACCTATTTTACAATTATATCCCCTGAAAATTCTCAAACATATAAAGAAAATATCACGTTAATGGAAAAAGATGGTATTGATGCTATTCTCTATCTCACAACTGATGAAATATATATTGATGAGTTTATTTTTGCTAAAGAAGAAAAAAAAATTATACCATCACAAGTAGAAGGAGAGAAGGGTGAGGAAGTTGTTGAGTTAGTCTACTACCTTGAGCAAGCTGTGAGGGTAAATTTTTCATGGGAAGTGAGAAGTACTTCAACATCAGCAATCTTAGCAAGGGACTCATATAGCGATGAAAAGCGTGAAGTAACAAAACTGAATGTAAAAGATTCAACTACGTTCTATGCGCCCAGTCTTAGTCAATTAATGAATACAATTGCCTCTAATTTTTCAACTACGATATGGAGGCAACTTGAACCAACGGTGATAAGTCATAAATTAGCTTTGATGAAAAATAGCCCAAAGAATTCAAGGGTAATAGAAGCGTATGATGAAGTAAAAAATGGTAATTTACTGGTTGCTCAACAGATGTTTGAAAGAGAGTGGAGAAAAAGGGATCACATTCCATCACTCTATAATGCCTCAATTATATTAGAAGCGTTAGATAAGAGGGCACAAGCAATAGAGTTATTAGAAATAGGATATAAAAAAAATGGTAATACGAAGGTAAAAGACCTTCTAGATGATATGAAAGAGAGAGAAAGTTTAACAAAACAAGCTGAGTCTCAATTTAAATGAGGAATATATAATGGATAAACATCCACTCATAATTACCTACACAGGTAACGGAAAAGGTAAAACAACAGCAGCTCTTGGACTGCTGTTTCGCTCTTTAGGTCACAATAGAACATGTGCTGTCATCCAATTTATTAAATTAGATAGTATGAAAACAGGGGAGAAAGCACTTGCTCAAAAGATGGATATTATTTGGGAAAATTATGGAGCTGGTTTTACATGGGATGATAAAAAAGAGGAAAATAGGGCAATATGTGAATTAGGATTCAATCGAGTAAAAGAATTACTCACAGAAGCAACTCTTGACCTCATCATACTCGATGAGTTCACCTATCCTCTTCAATTTGGGTTTTTAGATGAAAAAGAGGTTCTTTTATTTTTAGAAGAGTATAAGAAAAAAGAGAAAAGGGCCCACATTGTCATCACAGGACGTAATGCAAGTGACGCGTTAATAGAGATAAGTGACCTTGTGAGTGAGATGAGGGAGATAAAACACCCTTTTACACAACATATACCCTCACAAGCGATGATTGAGTTCTAATTATTGCCTTATAAGATAATTTGCTAGAAAAAAACTATACCAAAGTCAATAAACAGGGTATAATCCCTACAAAGGAATAGTAATGGGTTATCTAGAATGTCACTGCCATCTTCTTCCATTTGTAGATGATGGCGTTAAAACAAAAGATCAAGCACTCTCCGTCGTAGCCTCCTATAAAGAGGCTGGCTTTGATACAATCGTTACAACGCCACACCTTTACAATCCTCAAGTAAATACCCAGGTGAAACATATCAGGCCTATGTATACGTGGCTTCAAAAAGAGAGTGAAAAGATGGGAATTAATCTAATTCTAGGAAGCGAGACCTATGTTGGCAGTGCTTCTTTTCCCAAGAATATCCCCTTTTTAGGCTCCTTTGTATTAGTAGAGGTAGATGCTTCTGTCGAACCACTATTTTTACTTAATTACGTATATACTCTTATAAAAGATGGCCATTATGTAATTCTCGCTCATATAGAGCGATATAATTGGTTTCATGAAAAATCTGTTGTAATGAATAAACTTCGTGATATGGGAGTGTTCTTTCAAAGTAATAGTGATGCTGTTTTAAGTGGAAAGGTAGATCAGTACCTTGAGAAAAATCTTATTGACATTATTGCTGGGGACAACCATGGGGATACAGAAATTCCTAGACAACTTGCTAATTGTATGCAACTTCATCCTATGATCTTGCAAAATATGAATAGACTGTTCAATAGATGAATAGTAGATATAAGGGAGAATTGATATGCTACTCGATATGACAATTTCTAATTATCGCTCAGTACAAACTCCTCAAACAATTTCTTTTCAAGCGATTAAAGATAATCGGTTAGATAATGAAAAAGTTTTTGAAGTCTCTGATAAAATGAAAGTAATTAAATCCTGTGCAATAATTGGACCAAATGGAGCTGGTAAGAGTACATTTGTACGAGCTCTTGAGGCACTTAAAGCAATTATTACTGCAGATGAAGAGGTGGAATCTCCAGTTTCACTCCTTGCTGGTACAAGTTTTGCATATACTGATGAAAAAGGGTTACCAACAACTATGACCCTCCACATCATTATGGGAAATGATGAAGAGAGTGGCGAGCCATTAACTGGTAAATATACATTAGTAACGACCCGAGATAAGATATATGAAGAGTCCTACTACATGTTTGTTGGAAGAAGTCGTAAGCTGATGTTTGAAAGAAAACTCATTTTACAACAGGACTCTGATGCAATTGAGTATAAATATCGATGGGGAAAGATGTTTCGTGGTGAGAAGAAAAGAATTGTTAAAAAAATTCTTCCAGGTCAAACATATGTTGCAGCAGCTGCACGAAAAGATTCTATTACCCTCACGCCCCTCTTTGATTGGTTTAAAAATGATCTCATGATTCTCCCCTTTGGACTCTCTTCATCGAGTGAAAAGCAGATAGTCGATCAGTTGAAAAAGAATCCTCACTGGATATCTCAACTTATTAACTTCCTATGGTCAATCGATATTACAGATATTCGAGATGTGAGAATTCAAGATGATAGACTCATTTATGTTCATACAAACGTGAGTCAGCACTACGCCTCTTATTTTACAAATGAATCTCTCTCCCTAAGGAGATTAACAAGTATTGCAATAGCTATGTTTGAGAGCTTTATGAATCCAAAAATGTTAGTTATGGATGACTTTGGCATGCTCCTTCATCCAGATGCATTAGAACACCTGGTAAACATATTTGAAGCTTCAAATAAGAAAGGGAGTCAAATGCTCGTTGTTGATTGTAACCCTGGATTGTTAAAAGATGGGGTATTAAGGCGAGACGCAGTATGGTTTGCTCAAAAAAATAGTACCTCAGCCACAGAGTATTACTCTTTAGCTGATTTTAAATTCTCTAAGAGTAAGCGTGATTTAACAAGGCAAATGTATCTAAATGGTTCATTTGGAGCTCTTCCGATAACAAGTGAATTCTCTTTTATCGCGCCAGTAGAGGAGGAGGTGTAATATGAAACGGAAAAAAATTAATACAGCTGCAAAAAAGGCTCTTCTCATTGTAACAAGCACAGAAGCTGAATCTCTCTATTTTTCTCAGATGAGAAAAGATTGTAGATATACAAACCTCACCATTGTGTGGGCAAGTGAAGCAAAAGATATCGAAGAGCTTATAAAGGTCGCAGCAAAAGAGCGGCTAAGGGGTCGCTTTGATAGTGTCTGGTTAACCCTCTCTCTCCAAGAGTTGGCAATTACACCACAACATATTAAAGAGATGGAACCATTTGCGAAGAAGAAAAAGGTGAAACTAGCTTGGAATAACCCTGATATAGCCATGTGGTATCTTCTTCACCTACAAGTACCTCGCCTACCTATCACAGATAAAGGTGTCATCGAATCAAGTCTCAAAGGAGTATTTCCCCACTTTACCACAGACCCTTCTTACCTTTTAGATCAAGGCTCTTCATTACACCTCAAGTTATTTGGAAATAAAGCGCAGGCTGTTGTAAATGCCTCTGCATATAATAGTATTGCAGCATCTCGCTTGGGCTATATGGACCCAGTGAATATGACTAAATTACTTAACGATATTACCCTTTACTGTGGAAAAGCAGATATAACCCACAACCAGAAGTTGATTGGGTTAAAAAATAATTAACACGATGTTTATAGAGGGAATATATCTACTCTTATACATACTAGCTTTTGCAACAGGTTGTATGGCACTTGTCCTCTCTGTAGTGTTTCACATGCGTGAAACACTTGAGTGGACACCATATTTCATAGTATTCATCTCAACATCTCTCATTGTCATCGTTCTTCAAATAAGCATTGTCTTTATCAATATTTTCACAAGTGGTATTATCATCATCATTTTTAACTATATCATTGTTCCAATTATCTATGCAAGTTTTGCTTTTTTGATAATTTTTATTCCATACTTTACCACGTGGGTAATTGCCCATCCTTGGAGGATGCCTTACAGCATTATTTCATACTCCCTTAGTGGTATCTTTATTGCCCTAAGTACCCTCTCTCTTGTTTTTCCACACCTTATCGTCTTTTCAACATTAAGTAGTGCTCTCTTTATTGCTTCACTCTTTTTCTCAATTTCAATTTTATTAAAGAATGTAAAAGATATTGAATCAAAAGATGTAAAGAGGGTGAGTAAAACAATTATCATCATCTCTTTTTCTATGATTCCTTTTGTTATTATCTCTTTAATATACCCTGAGTTTAGAAATGTCCTCTATCCTCTCTACTTCTTAGCTTGTAGTGTTACTATTATGGTCTTCCTTTTCATCTACTTTAAACGAATACCTCATAAAAAAGAGGGTGAGTTGAGTGTAGAAAGTTTGAGTAGATACAAAATAAGTGAACGAGAGTTATCGGTAATTTTATTAATCAAAAAGGGGCTTACTAACAAAGAAATTGCAGATAAACTTGCTATCTCAGCAAATACAGTAAATAATCATATTGCAAACATTTTTTCTAAAACTAACGTGAGAAGCCGAATAGATTTGTTAAATGCTATACAAAAGGAGAACTCCTAATGGAAGAAAAAGTAATAAAGTGTGCCAAAGAGGTATCCCTAAGACATACAACTAAGCCACAACATGCCATTATTTGTTACCACGGCTACACAGGGTATCCTGGGGAGTTGATGCTTCCAGCTCGCATTTTGTATGAAAGTGGGTTTGATGTCTTTATTCCTCGCTATCCAGGTCATGGAACAAGTGGAGAAGACTTTATGAAAAGTACCTCAACTGATTGGGTGAATAAGGCAATAGAAGCTTACAGGGAAATAGAAGGAGAGTATGATACGATTGGTCTTATAGGGCACTCTATGGGGGGACTTATTGCCCTCAAAGTTGCTTATGAGGTGAAACATATTCATAAAATTGTCCTCTATGCTCCAGCACTTATACTTGAACGCCCTATTCCAACCCTTTTAGTTTCTATTTTATCTTTATGTAAAAAACGCAAAAAGGTGAGTTGGAGTAGTGATCCCTTATATCCATTCTTTGATGAGAGAGATGAGGGGGACGATGAGTATTTAGGAAAAGAGTATTGGTCTTATATCTATTATAAACAGGTGTTAGAGCTTGAGAAATTGAGAAAAGAAGTCCTCTCATTTTTAGGAGAAATCCCAATTCATACCCTTGTATTTACTGGAGGATTAGATAAGACAGTGAGTCCCCAAAGTGGAACTTTAGTGGAGAAGGGGATGAAAAGAGAAGACAATAAGTGGATAGACCTTCCTCTTGCTACCCACCTTATCCCATATGATAAAGATGAGTCTTCTCGTAACCTCGCCATGCAAGAAACGCTCCTTTTCCTCTCCCCATAAACGTATTCTTTTACCTCGCTGAAACATCATAGGGCTCTCCAAGAGCTCTTGGAGGTCTGTTACTCGATGAGAAGAAGATAAGAAGGACAAGAGTCACAATGTAGGGGAGGGTGAATACTAAATCACTATAAGAAGAGGGGAGTTTTAGTTGTTGCACTAATACGTATCCACCACTACGAGCAAACCCGAAGAGGATACAAGCAAGAAACGTTCTTCCTATTTTCCAACTTCCAAAAATATAGGCAGCAATAGCAAGGTATCCAAATCCCATAAAAATACTTGGGGAGAAGTTTGTAAAAATTGAGTAGGCAAAGCTCATTCCTCCAAGTCCACTTAAAGAGCCACTAACTATGATAGAAAAAAATCTTATTTTGGGAACATTCCCTCCAGCAGCCGCAACTGCTTGAGGGTTATCTCCACATGCTCTCACCCTCATCCCAATTGGTGTTTTATAGAGGATATACCACATAAAAAGGGCAATGATGATAATAATAATTTGAAACGTGTAAAACTGAGTAAAAAAGAGGCCAATAATTGGGATCTTTGAGAGGATAGGGATAGTTACTTTAGGAAAGATTTCGAGTTGAAATTTATTGCTAGCTTGTCCAAAGAGAGATGCGTTGATTTGGTTTGCTAAAAAGGCAGTAAGAGAAACTGCTAACATGTTTATTACAACACCACTAATGACCTGGTTTGCTTTAAATTTTATACACATAAGGGCATGTAGTGCTGCAAGAAGTCCTCCACCCACCATAGCAAATAAAAGAGAAGCATAGATAAGAAGGGTTGGGTTAATTGGGATAAATGTTGTAAATATTGCAACACAAAGTCCTCCAAAGAAGGCTCCAAAGCCTAATAAACCTTCTAAAGCTAAGTTAATAGTTCCACTACCTTCACTATATATTCCCCCTATAGCGATAATAAAGAGGGGTAAGGAGAAGGCTAATCCGTCAATAATAATTGTTTCCATACTCTATGAATCTCCTTCTACTTCTTGGCTATATTTATTGGCGATATGTCTAAAAAATACTCCAATTGCACTAAACAAGAGTAAGATACTTGTAATTACTGCAGCTATTTCTCTCAATACTGACATACGGGAAGACATATAGGTGGTACCTCGATCAAATATTACAACCAATAAAGATGAGAACATGCTACCAATCATCGTTGAATTACCTAACAGAGCTACAGCTATGGCATCAAAGCCAAGGGAGGGGAGTACTCGTGGTTGAATTGATGCATTAGTTCCTACATAGAAAGTGACCCCAGCGAGTCCTGCAAGGGCACCGCTTAAAACCATAGTGGAGACAAGAATTTTCCCAACCTCTATTCCTGCATACTTAGAAGCTTTTGTATTTAGCCCTACAGCCTGTAATTCAAAGCCAAATTTTGTCCGCTGTAATAAAAATCTTAATATAAAAACAACACAGATCGCGACAGGAAACATTAAAGGTACTTCCATCGTAAGATTAAAAATAGGGTAGTTAAAGAGGGTAAGGCGCGCATTTTGACCAATTTCAACAGATTGACGACTAATTGGATCTACAAATCTTGTTTGTATGAAAAAGCTTACCACATAGCTAATGATGTAGTTTAACATAATCGCAACAACTACTTCATTCATATTAAATCTATATTTTAACCATCCAATAAAAGCACCCACTAGTGCACCAAATCCTATTCCAATAAGGATCACTAAGACTTTTGCAATAATTGGATCAATAGATGAGTAGCCAACTAGTAGCGTTGCCATAAACCCAGATATTACCATAATACCTGAAACACAAATATTGAAGATACCACTTTTTAAAGCAACTGCAACAGATAGAGAAGCAAAGATCATAGGGGTTGTATAGTTAAGCAAACTCATAAAATCGGTGAGTTGACTTTTTTTCCCAGCATAACGAGCTTTTTGTAAAATACCTGAACCTTGGAGGATACTCACATAGGCTTCAAGTGGATTCTTTCCTAACATGATGAGTAAAATAGCACCTGTAAAAAGACTTGCCACAATACAAAAAAGAGAAGTTCTTAATAATTGATGCTTACCAGGTCCACAACAGATAATGAAGAATTTTTTAAGATAATTATTTTTTTTCAACATGAGCCCCCATCATATATTCTCCAACTTCTAATTTAGTCACTTGTGATGCTTTTTTAATTGTTTGAACCTTACCATTGTACATAACAAGAATAGTATCAGAGAGTTCCATAATCTCATCTAATTCTAAAGAGATAAGGAGTATTGCCTTCCCTTGTGCCCTTAAATCATCAATACGGTGGTGAATCGATTCAATTGCACCAATGTCGAGTCCCCTTGTTGGTTGAACAAATATGAATAGGTGAGATGAGAGGGCGATTTCTCGTGCTATGATTGCTTTTTGTTGGTTCCCTCCACTCATGCTCCTTGTGAGGGTGTTATTACCATTTGAACATCTGATATCATAATTGGCAATAAGGGTATCACCTGTTTTGTTCATTTCATTGAAATTTAATATCCCTTTTTCATTACAATAAGGAGCTTTATAATACGATTTTAAAAGCAAGTTTTCACGTAAGTTGAAATCAAGGATTAATCCAACTGAGTGTCTATCTTCAGGAATATAACTAATTCCCTTCTCTGTTCTGCTTCGTATATTTTCTTTGATTAACTCATCTTTTAAGAGTCTAATACTCCCCCCCTTTGTAGGGATGAGACCTGCTATTGCATCAGCTATTTCAATTTGACCATTTCCAGAGACCCCTGCAATAGAAAGTACTTCTCCTTGATGTACTTTAAAGGAGACATCGTCAACGAGTGTGATATTATCTTTTGAAATGACAGAAAGATGTTCTACTTCTAGAACAACATCCTTAATGGTGTGTTCTTTGTGTTTTATTCCTTGACTTACTTCTCTCCCAACCATTAACGCTGAAATCTCTTTTATTGTTGTTTCATGGGTATTACGTACTCCCACCAACTTTCCCTTACAAATGATTGCACAGCGATCTGCTATTTTCATCACTTCATCTAATTTGTGAGTGATGAGGATGATGGTTTTTCCATCATCTTTTAATGTCTTTATGATCTCTAAAAGGGATTCTATTTCTTGTGGGGTGAGAACGGCAGTTGGTTCATCGAAAATGAGAATGTTCGCATCTCTGTAGAGCATTTTTAATATCTCTACCCTTTGCCTTGTTGAAACTGGTATATCTTTGATAATATCGGTGGGTATCACCTCTAGTTTATATATCTTAGAAATCTCTTTTACTTTTTTTTCAGCACTCTCCACATCGACAAAAGGAAACAATCCTATCTTTTTTTTAACTGGCTCAATTCCTAAAATAATATTTTCTGTGATACTTTGGTCTTCTACAAGCATAAAATGTTGGTGTACCATTCCTATACTTAATTCATTTGCAACCATAGGAGATGAAATAATCTCTTTTTTCCCATGAATATAGATATCTCCCCCATCTGGTTGATACATCCCAAAGAGCATACTCATCAAGGTCGACTTTCCTGCCCCATTTTCTCCAAGAATAGCTAATATTTCCCCTTCATTAACGCCAAAAGAGATATCATCATTAGCAATTATTCCAGGAAAACGTTTGGTAATGTGTTTGAATTCAATTAAAGGTGCCATTCATACCGCTCCTGTTTCCTTAAAGATAAGAGATACATCTATATCTATCATGGGGAAGATATTTCCCCATGATAATGAGAAATAAAATTATTAGTTTACAGTAAACTCATCAGGAGTAAATCCACCAAAGTTAGATGGAGGGACAACTTTTCCACTCTTCACCTCTTGATATGCTTGATCTATTTTTTCAATAGTTGCTGGAGCCAATTGGTTTCGGTTTGGCGCTTTTACATATCCTGTAGAGTCTGTGTCAGCTTGTAGTAACATGTTTCCACCTGTGAAGGTGCCATCTTGAATTGAGTTCAATGCTCTTTCTACGTTTAAGCTCATTTTCTTAAGAACGCTTGTGAGTACTACGTTTTTATTTCCATACTCTCCATCATTCCATTGATCTACATCACATCCAATTACTCTGAGTTTTCCATTACTCTCTTTAGCTGCGGTAAATGCTCCATTACCAGTAGCTCCTGCTGCAACTAAAAGGGTGTCAACTCCTCGCTGGATTAACTGTTCAGTTACTACTTTTCCACCAGCTTCATCTGCAAAGGATCCAACATAGTTTCCTCCCACATTAGCTCCAGTTACATCTGTCCCTGCTTGGCTAGCTAGTTCAACAATTTCAACATTTTTGTTAAATTTAGCGTTAGCATACTTCACACCAGCTTCAAATCCATATTGATAATTTACATTCGATGGATAGGCAACACCATTTAATACAGCAACTTTATTAGTTTTTGTCTCTAAAGCAGCTCCAACTCCTGCAAAGAAACCAGACTCTTGCTCTGCAAACTGCATAGCATAGACATTTGGTAACTCAAGGGTGTTCCCTTGTGGATCTGTTGGGTAGGTGTCAACTAAGATAAATTTTGTTTCGGGGTTGTCAATTGCTAATTGTCCAATTCCTGCAAACTGAAATCCAGTACAGACCAACACATCGTAGTCAGCAACAACATCAGCAGTTGTTTTAAGAGCCATTGCTACATCGCCACTAGGTTCTCTAATAGGGGTAACTTTTGCTCCTGGGTTATTTTTAATAAAAGCTAAAATCCCATTGTAGTTATCTTGGTTAAAAGATCCATCATCAACACCAGAAGGGGTTGAAATAATTGCAATATTTAATCCCTTTTCTGCTTCTACCTCACTTTTCCCACCTGCAAAGAGGATGGCGCTCATCATGACAAGAGCCAATACTACCATTAGTTTTTTCATTTCCTTACATCTCCTTGATTATCAAAATCTTTCTTATAGTATATAGCTAGATACAAAAGAAACAACTCATCTCAATATGTATCTAACTCTATCTCAATAATATGCTAAAGCTCCATATGCTTCTTTACTTCGCGACTTGTGATTTCAGTAATAATCCCTTTTTCTGTAATAATACCACTAATTAAGGTACTCATCGTTACATCAAAAGCAGGGTTAAATACCTGTACACCCAATGGGCCAGTTCTTTTTCCAAACCCATTAATAACCTCTTCTCCATCCCTTTGTTCTATTGGGATATCATCTCCTGTTTTGGTTGCTAAGTCAAATGTTGAAGTTGGGGCAGCTACATAAAACGGAACGCCATAATTTTTAGCAATAATTGCAACCCCCAAAGTCCCTATTTTGTTAGCAACATCTCCATTTGCTGCAATTCTATCTGCCCCAACAATAATAGCATCAATTTTACCCATTTTCATCACAATAGCTGCCATACTATCACAAAGGACAGTTACATCAAGGCCAGCTTTTAATAGTTCATAGGAGGTAAGGCGTGAGCCTTGTAAAAGGGGGCGCGTTTCATTTGAATAGACTTTAAAATTATATCCCCTTTCATGACCTAAATAGAGTGGAGCTAAAGCTGTTCCATATCCACTTGTTGCAAGCCCTCCAGCATTACAGTGGGTCATAATACCCATCCCTTTTTTAAAGAGGGTAAGACCATGCTCTCCAATAGACTTTGACATCTCTTGGTCTTCTTTCAAAATCGCATAACTCTCTTCTTTAAGAGATGAGAGGATGGATGCTATTGAAGTGTTTTTATTGGCGACTTCTAAAAGAAGTCTTTTTTCCATCCTATCAAGTGCCCAAAAGAGGTTCACTGCTGTTGGACGAGATGATCCTAAGTATGCTTTTAAATGAGAGGCATCTGTTATGAGGCTCTCTATTGAAGTGTGATTTGCTTTAAGAAGGCACACATACATTCCAAAAGCTGCTGCAATTCCAATAGCTGGAGCTCCTCTTACACGAAGTTTAAATATTGCTTCGAAAATATCTTCCTTCGTATCAAGATGAAGAAATACCTCTTTTTCAGGCAACTGAGTTTGATCGAGTAGATAAAGAGCTTTTTCACTCTTATCTAACATTACGGGAACAACTGTATTCATAATTAGACTCTCTCCTTTATGATAAGTATAATAGTGAAGAGGTGCATTCACACATCTTTTGGTCTAAAACCGATGAACTAAAAATGTCACTAATAATCTCTATTGTATTGTTTCTTGCCTCTATGATTTCATGTTTATGATCGATCTGGGCAAGGTTTTCATCCTTCACACCACAGGCCATATTAGAAATCAATCCTATAGAAGCATAACACATACCGAGCTCTTTCGCTAAAAGAACTTCTGGTATTCCAGTCATTCCAACAATATCACCCTGCAAAATTCTATACATATTAATTTCACTTTTACTCTCAAATCTGGGTCCATCGGTGCACACATAGGTTTTGTTGGCAACTACTAAGATATTTTTCTCTTTTGCTTTTTCGATAAAATGAGCTCGTAGATTTCTACAATATGGATCTTTCATATCTGTGTGGGCAACAACACCATCACTTCCATCAAAAAATGTTTTTATTCGTGATGTAGTGAAGTCTAAAAAATCATCAATTACTACAATAGAGCCAACTGGGATAGTCGCTTCGATTGCTCCACTAGTTGCTAAGGCATAGATATGGGTGATACCAAGTTCTTTTAAGGCCCACATATTTGCCCTGTAGGGTATTTTATGGGGCGGTGTAGTGTGGTCTAGTCCATGACGGGGAAGAAAAAGGATCTCTTGTGTATCGAGAGTAAACTGATACGTTGCAACTTCCCCATATGGAGTTTTAATTGTATTGGGACCTCGTAGATTAGGTAGTGAGCTCACTCCTGTTCCACCAATAATTGCTTTATTCATATGTTAGCTCCTCAACGTTATGATGTGTGTAGATGTACTGTTACAATATTTTTTTTGTTGTTAAAGGGGATATGTGCTTTATCTGTTGTGATGATATAATCAAAATCATCAACTGAAGCAAAAATGAAAGGGGAATCTTTATTAAACTTTGTTGAATCTACTACTAAAATATTTATCTTACTTTGCTCAATCACTTTTTTATTTATTACTGAAACATCTTTATCAAAAGAACTCACCCCATGAGGAGAAACGCCACTCGCTCCAATAATAGAGGTTGTAAAATTCATAGCACTGATTTCATTAAATACAGAGGGGCCGTAGGTGATTGAAAAACTGTTTTCTAACTTTCCCCCAATTATTACACTTTTTATATCATGTTCTACTAACTTTCTTGCGTGAAATATTCCATTTGTTACAACAGTAATATCTTTATCCTTAAGGAAAGGGATAAGGTAGTTCTCAGTTGTTCCAGGTCCTAAATAGATGACATCATTGTGATTGATGTAGGAGGCGGCTTTTGTACAGATAAGAAGCTTCTCTTCTAGGTTAACCTCTAATCTATTGGAAACTGAATGATCAAGTTGTTCACTCAATTTTACCCCGCCTCCATTTAAAAGAATAATCTTTCCATCTAATTCTAACTTCTTCACATCTCTACGTACGGTTGGCAGAGAGACTTGAGTATACTCTGCTAAGTCTTGTAAATAGACCACGCGATGTATTTTTATATAATCATATATTTTCTTTTGTCGTACGTAGGGAATCATATCACCTGCCTTTATTGATAATCTTCTCCAGTGAGATAGCGATAGAATGCATTGTTTACATAAAAAGGTTCAACACTTACATCTAATCCACTTAAACTCTCTAGAGCTTTTACAAGTTCTTGGGAGCTCTCTATTAAGCTAAATGGGTGGATTGAATACCCATTCTCTCGTAACACACAATCAACTATTTCTTTATAGGCATCCTCATCAGGATTAAAGGTTGCACTATATAGTGGTTGCCACCATGCACCTTTAATGAGTTTTACCTCACTCCCTTTTGCTTGATTTTCATCATTCTTTTTGGAGTACGTATGTATAATTCCATCAAATTTTTTAAGATCAGCTACACTCTCAAATTCAAATTTTACATCATACTCAACAGCATAGGCTAAATAGAGGTCATCACTAAATTGAACTACTGAATAAAACTGACTTGGCTCTGGAACAGGACCCCAATCAAGGAGGTATTCGTATACTGACACTTTTGGCTCTATTTGAATGTAAGCATCAATATCTTCACTGTGTAGAAGTACGACAAGTTGTTTTAGGTGAACTTCATCACTATGGCCATATTTAATTGTGTGGGATGGTAAAAATGAAGCGATATCGACATCTTTTTTCAAATTATACCCAGTAGAAGCTTTTTGTTGTACAGCAAGGGCTCCAACTTGATCAAGGTTGTCATCAGAAAAGAGGGTATATTGATTAAAAGCTAACGATATTCTTTCTAAAATATCATCATCACTAATTCTCCCAATTGAGTTACGGGCAAGACCCTCTGCTTTTGCCACTTGCATAATGAGGTATGTTGCTACATCAGAATGTAATGTAGATGAGGATAAAAGTTCTTTTGCAACAGCATCACTGATAAGGTGAGCATCAATACTCGTGGCGACATATGGTGCAATAAGGGGATCAGCTGATGTAATTCCAACTTTTTCTAATCTACGTAATGCTTTTTGAGGTGAGTAGGTGGCAGCGAGTTCACTTAAGTTGGTGGCATCGACAATGGCTTTAAAAACATTAAAGTTCTCTTCATCAACCACATCTCGCTGTAATAGAGCATTCATTGCACTATCAAAGGTTGAAATCTCTACACTCCCTTTCATGAGGGGAATACTATAGTATTCAAATAAATAGGCCGCATCCTTTTCATCTGAATAGCGAATTTCTTGGTGTTGACTTTCCATCGTGGCACAACCAATAACAGAAAATACTAGTGAGACGATGATGAACATCTTCATAATCTTTTTCATACAAATTCTCCTTTAGTCACCTTTAAATTTTTTTAGATACAAGAAGCATGTGTGGTCTTTATAAAAACGATACCACACATAGTAGGGGTTGTCCAGAAATTTTCATAAAAAGAAAATTATTGAAAATATGTGAAAATTTATTTTCTCATCAAGCTGCTTCATCCCACTCTATACCCATACATTAATTCATCTTTTTTAACATTCTTTTGAAGTAAAGGGAGTTGGCTCACTCTGTGAGTATACGCAGTTTTTCTTCCCATCTAACAACCAATTGGTACATGAGAGAGCTACTTTATCAGATGTTTGTCCCCTATGGGTTGTTGCTACTTTTGTGTTTTTACGTTAAAACGTATCAGTATACTATTAGTTTTCTTATACCAGAAGTTTAGGTGGTGATTATATGGAAGTTCGAGTTCGCTATGCCCCGTCTCCAACAGGGCTACAACATATTGGAGGAATAAGGACAGCGTTATTTAATTATTTCTTTGCCCGTTCTCAAAAGGGTAAATTCATTTTACGCATTGAAGATACAGATCAAGAAAGATCGAGTGAAGAAGCTCTTCAAGATTTATATGATACTCTTTCTTGGCTCAATATTACCCCCGATGAAGGACCCATCCAACAAGGCCCCTATGCTCCCTACGTTCAAAGTGAACGAGCTGATATATATAGAAATCATGCCTATGACCTCATTCAAAAAGAGAAAGCGTATAAATGTTTTTGCACAAGTGAGAGACTTGATGCCTTAAGAGAAGAGCAAGTTGCCAATAAGAGTAAACAAATTGGGTATGATGGAAAGTGTCGGCACCTTAGTGAAGAAGAGATTAAAGAAAATGAGTCAAAAGGTATGCCCTTTGTTATCCGTCTTAAAGTTCCCAAAGAAGGTAAAACAACATTTCATGATGTTCTCATGGGAGATATTACGAGAAAGAATAAGGATGTGAATCCAGATCCTGTGCTATTAAAAAGTGATGGGTTTCCAACCTATCACCTTGCAAACGTGATAGATGATCACAGTATGAATATTACCCATATCATGAGGGCTCAAGAGTGGATCCCATCAGGACCTCTTCATATTCTCATTTATGAAGCATTTGGGTGGACACCTCCCTTGTATTGCCACCTTCCCATGGTTATGGGGAAAGATGGTAAAAAGCTCTCTAAACGACATGGCTCTACTGCAGTGAGAGATTTTAAGGAAAAAGGATACCTACCCGAAGCTCTATTAAATTACGTCTCTATGGTTGGGTGGTCGTATGATGATAAAACTCAGTTCTTTAGTATGGATGAACTTTGTACCCTCTTTAGTTTAGAAAAAATAAATAAAGCACCTGGTGTATTTGATTATAAAAAGCTCGATTGGTATAATGGCATGTATATCAGGGAAAAAAGTGATGATGAGTTATTCACCCTTTTACTCCCCTTTATGTGGGAGTGTGGCTAT
This sequence comes from uncultured Spirochaetaceae bacterium, assembly GCA_964453215.1. Taxonomy (GTDB): domain Bacteria; phylum Spirochaetota; class Spirochaetia; order Sphaerochaetales; family Sphaerochaetaceae; genus SABI01. Next base: position 41,408 of record CAYVRR010000004.1, read on the forward strand.
ATCTCAAAAGAGGTGAGGGATGATGAAAAAGAGAAATTTCTTTCTATTATCCCACTCATTAAAGAGCGACTTAAGCTCTTAAGTGATGTTGGTGAATTAGTTAAGTTTCTCTACACAGATGATGAAGTAAAAGATTCATCACTATTAATTCCAAAAAAACAAACTCTCGTAGAAACCTATCAGGCCTTAAAAGGGGCACACCAGATATTAGTAGATCATCAAAGTGAGAGCGATGAAATTATTGAAGAGCATTTAAGCTTGTTAGCCTCAACGTTAGGTATAAAAGTAAATGGAGTGTTTATGCCAATAAGGGTGAGTGTAACAACATCTCCTGTCTCCCCCCCTCTGTTCGATTCTATTCGAGCCCTTGGGTGGGACACATCATTAAAAAGAATTGAAAGAGCAATAACATTATTAGAAACTGAGGTAAAAAATGGCTGAAAACACATTAGAAAAGATTGTTTCCTTATGCAAACGAAGAGGGTTTATTTTCCAATCGAGTGAAATTTATGGAGGCTTAAGTGGTGCTTGGGATTATGGTCCACTAGGGGTTGAATTAAAGAATAATATTAGAGATTTTTGGTGGAAAGAGATGACCCAAATGCACGATAATATTGTGGGACTCGATGCCTCTATTCTGATGCACCCAAAAGTGTGGGAAGCTAGTGGCCATATCTCTAACTTCACAGATCCAATGGTTGATTGTAAAGTGTGTAAAAGTAGGTTCAGAAGTGATCAGATTGACTTAAGTGCACCTTGTCAAAATTGTGGATCAAAAGATTCATTCACAGAACCTAGAAACTTTAACTTAATGTTTTCAACTCACATGGGTTCTGTCCAAGACTCATCAAGTGTGGTCTATCTACGACCAGAAACTGCTCAAGGAATATATGCCGATTTTAAAAACGTAGTGCAATCAACACGAGTAAAGATTCCTTTTGGAATAGCCCAAGTAGGTAAATCTTTTAGAAATGAGATTACTACAAAGAATTTTATCTTCCGATCATGTGAATTTGAACAAATGGAGATGCAATATTTTGTAAAACCTGGTGAAGATGAAGCTTGGTTTGATTTCTGGAAAGAACAAAGAATGGCCTTTTATCATAAAATGGGAATTAATCCCGAAAGCCTTAGATGGCACAAACATGGGGATGATGAACTCGCTTTTTATGCAAAAGATGCCTATGATATCCAATACCTATTCCCAATGGGATGGCAAGAACTTGAAGGAGTTCATAACAGAACTGATTATGATCTATCTCAACATCAAAAATTTAGTGGAAAAGATCTCTCATATCTCGATCAAGAAACGAATGAGCGCTTTGTTCCATATGTTGTAGAAACTTCAGCTGGGCTCACTCGTAATGTCCTTATGGCCCTTAGTGATGCATATGAAGAAGAAACTCTCCCTGATGGAGACAAAAGAACTGTTCTTCATTTCCATCCAAAAATTGCTCCAGTTACTGTTGCTATCCTTCCCCTTGTGAAAAAAGATGGAATTAGCGAAAAAGCAATGAAGTTAGAAAAAGAGCTAAGAGAAGATTTTGCAACCTTCTACGATCAAAGTGGAGCGATTGGAAGAAGATATCGGAGGATGGATGAAATTGGAACTCCCTATTGTGTCACCTTAGATTATCAAACACTAATAGATAATACAGTGACAGTGAGATATAGAGATTCAATGGAGCAAGAGAGAGTCCATATAGATGCCCTACCAGGACATTTAATGAATGCAACAAAGAACTACAAAAGAGGATAGATATGAACGCGGCATTACAAGTACTCCAAGAGAGAGGATTTATTAAACAGTGCACACATGCTCAACAGCTCAGTGACAGAATGGATAGTGAAAAACTTACATTTTATCTTGGAGTTGACCCTACAGGGAAAAGTATTCATATCGGTCATATGGTTCCTTTCTTTGCAATGCACCATCTTCAAGAACATGGACACCATCCAATAGCACTAGTTGGTGGGGGAACGAGTTTAATTGGAGATCCTTCTGGGAAAACTGAGATGAGAAAAATGCTCACTCCAGAGCAGATAGTCTCTAACAGTGCAGCATTAAAAGATCAACTTGGCACTGTTGTAGACTTTAGTGACCACAAAGACCCTACAAAAGGGAATGCCATCATGTTAAACAACTATGATTGGCTTGGAAAACTCAACTACATAGAATTCCTCAGAGATATTGGAAAACACTTCTCTGTGAATCGGATGCTCACTTTTGAAAGTTATAAACAACGCCTTGAGAGGGGATTGAGCTTTATTGAGTTTAATTACCAACTCCTTCAATCATACGATTTTCTTGTATTACACCAAAACTATAATGCCACCCTTCAAATTGGGGGTGATGATCAGTGGGGAAATATTGTTGCAGGGATTGAACTGATTCGTAAAATAGAAGGAAAAGAGAGCTATGGACTCACCTTCAATCTTATTAGTCGCAGTGATGGTCAAAAGATGGGCAAAAGTGAAAAAGGGGCAGTATTCTTAGACCCTGAGATGTTTAGCCCTTACGACTTCTTCCAATATTGGAGAAATGTAAATGATGAAGATGTTATTAAATTTTTAAAACTTTTCACCTTTTTACCCCTTGATGAAATTAAAGAGTATGAAGATCCAAAAAGAAACATTAATGAAGGAAAAGAGCGATTAGCATTTGAGCAAACAAAAATTATTCATGGCGAAGAAGAAGCAGATAAAGCCCTCATCGCAGCCAAAGCTATGTTTGGTTCCCAAAAGATAGTATCGACAGAAGGGCTCCCATTCATTACACTATCTAAAGAGACTTTAGAAGGTGGAGTTGGTGCAATAGAACTTTTTGCAATGACAGACCTTTGTTCTACCAACAGTGATGCAAGGCGTTTGATTCGTCAAGGTGGAGCCTCTGTGAACGATAGAAAGATAGAAGATGAGAAATCTATTATTGACGTATCTTGGGTAGATGAAGATGGATTTCTTCTTTTGAAAGCAGGAAAAAAACGATACTTCAAAGTAGTCGTTGAATAAAAGATAAAGGCACCCACCTTACATATGGGTAAAATGGAGCGTAGATATGAAGAATATCACGATTAATAAAAAATTCGGTATTGCTATGTTGATGGTTATACTCGTGATGACTTCTCTTTTTTCACAAGCTGTGCAAGAAGCACAAAATAAGAGAGATCAAGTTGTAATTAATATGGGCGTTATGAAAGGTCCAAGTGGCTTTGGTGTTGCTGGTATCACTCAAAAAGGGGGCAAGATTGATGAGATCACCTCATTTAATGTAAAAGTACATGGCTCCTTTAATGAAGTAATTGCAAAACTTGCTAATGGAGAACTTGACATTGCAGCTCTTCCCACAAACGTTGCCGCAAATTTGTATGCTAAAGATGTCCCTATAAAGTTAGCTGCTGTTACTGGTGAAGGAATGCTTCAATTCATTACAACAGATCCAACTATTACAGAGTTTCCTCAATTACAAAATAGATCAATTGCTATTCCAGGAGCAGGTGGAACTCCAGATCAACTGACACAAATTTATTTTACTGCCTTTGGGTATGATACTACAGAATTTGTTACACTCGATTATTCAATTTCTGCTCCAGCTCAACTAACTCAGATGTATATTGCAGGGAAAAAAGATTTAGTTGTACTACCAGAGCCATTTTTGTCAATGGCAAAAGCTAAAGAACCCAATAGTATTGTCCTCCTTGATTATCAAAACTTATGGCAAGCACTTACAGGAACCCCTAACTATCCAATGACAGTTCTTGTAGTGAGAGATTCATTTATTGAAAAGTATCCTCACCTGCTTTCTGTTGCTCTTAATGAGGTAAAGGAGAGTATTGAATGGGTTAATGAATATGTTGAAGAAGCCTCTATAGAGATTGAAAAACAAGGTATTATGAGTAAAGATTTGGCTAAATTAAGTATTCCCAATTGCAATTTAAACTTCATATTAGCCCAAGATGCATATGATAGCATCGATATGTATTACAATGTCCTCTATGGATTTGATTTTGAGTCAATTGGTTCAAAAGTACCAGATGAAGATTTCTACCTGGAAAACTAGACTCATAGTAGTCTTTTCTACCCTCGCACTCCTATTGTCTTGGTACATAGGAGCGCGGGCTCTTAACATACCAGTATTACTCCCATCCCCCATTCATACCTTTGAAGCACTTGGCAGCATTGTGATGCATAACCTATTTTGGCAACATGTCTCAACAACACTCATAAGGGGGGCTGTGAGCTTTCTCATCATCGTGTCAGTCTCGACATTACTTGGATTACTAAGTGGATTTTTCCCTTTCATGAAAGCATTTCTTACACCACTGTTAGTAATATGTAAAGCAACTCCGGTGATGGCAATTATCTTACTCGCGTTCATTTGGTTTACAAGTGGAACAGTTCCTTTATTTAGTGCTTTTCTCATGGGCTTTCCTGTCATGTTTGTGCAGGTAGAGGAGGGCGTTCACCACATATCTAAGGAGTTAGATGAAGTGACGCGGGTCTATAAGTTTTCAAGAAGAACAAGATTCTTCCATTTTCACCTCCCATCAATGACACCTTTTTTAATTACAGGATCTAAAAGTACCCTTTCAATGATTTGGAAAGTTGTTATTGCAGCTGAAGTGCTCACTGTGCCCTCTTTTGGAGTTGGTTCGAAAATGAGCCTCGCACAAGTAAATTTAGAGACAGCTCAGGTGATCTCTTGGACACTTATCGCCATATTCCTTACAGCACTAAGTGATCTAATATTCTCACTTTTATTAAAAGAGTCAACCCGAAATAGGGAGAGAAGAAACACTTCTCTAGTTGAGGATTTACCATGATAATAGACTCCATCGACAAGTCCTATCAATTTTCAAATCAAGTGATTCCCGTATTAGATAATTTCTCTCTTCAAATTGCACCTGAAACTATTGTTGCCCTTATTGGTCCCTCTGGCTGTGGAAAAACTACATTGTTAAAGATTATTGGGGGAATTGAAACTTCTGATAATGGAGAGATTATTCGAGAAGAGGGGGAGGAGGGGAGTGTAAGCTTTCTCTTTCAAGAACCTCGCCTATTTCCATGGTTAACCATTCTTAAAAATATCACTATCGTATTACGGGCTCACATTGATAGTGAGAAAAAGAGAGAAGTGATTGCAAAAGAGTATTTAGAGTTGGTGAAGCTAGAGAAGTTTATGAATGTGGTTCCGTCCCAGCTTTCTGGTGGGATGAGACAAAGGGTTTCAATAGCACGCTCCTTTGCTTATCCCTCGAGTGTAATGTTGCTCGATGAACCGTTTCAATCCCTCGATGCTTCCCTTAGGTGGTCTCTTGTTGACTCTTTTAGAGAACTGTATGAGAGAGAGAAAAAAACTACCCTTTTTGTAACTCACGATGTTCATGAAGCCATTTTACTAGCTGATGTGATTGTACAACTCTCTCATGGCCCTATGAAGGTAATAGATACCTACACTATTGATAAAAAGAGAGAAAAGAGGAGCCTTGCAGACCCCTCTTTAGTTTCAATAATAAGTAATTTTTATACGTAACCTTGATCTATCATTGCATTGGCTACTTTTAAGAAACCTGCGATATTCGCTCCATCAACTAAATTCCCTTTTGTACTATATTGAATAGCTGTTTGGGAGATATTCTTGTAGATCCCTTTCATGATTTTCAATAATTCATTGTCTACTTTTTTTGCAGTCCATTGAATTCTTGATGAGTTTTGAGCCATTTCTAATCCACTTACAGCAACACCCCCTGCATTTGCAGCTTTTGCTGGAGCAAAAAGAACTCCACTATCAAGAAACAAATCAATTCCCTCAATACAGGTTGGCATATTTGCCCCTTCAGCAACTAACCGTATCTTATTTTCAACAAGATGGAGTGCATCTTGCTTATTTATCTCATTTTGGGTTGCACAAGGGAAAGCAAGGTCTGCTGGGAAATTCCAAATTGGGTTGTAGGGGAGACTTCCATTGTGAGGAATATATTGAGAGGAGGGGTATTTATGAGCATAAGAGGCAATTCTTCCCCGCTCAATATTTTTTAGTTGTTTCACATAAGCGAGCTTTTTATTGTCAATTCCATCTGGATCATATATACATCCTGATGAGTCGCTCAATGTTACTACCTTTACATTAAACTCATTGAGTTTTTCAACTGTAAATTGGGCAACGTTTCCAGAGCCACTTACCAGGGCAACTTTATTACTAAGAGAGTCATTATTATCTTCTAACATCGCACCAGCAAGATATACAAGGCCATATCCTGTTGCTTCTGGTCTAATAAAAGAGCCACCCCAAATAGGACTCTTTCCTGTAAGAACTCCAGTAAATTCATTTCTTAGGCGTTTGTATTGACCAAACATATACCCTATTTCCCTTTTGCCAACCCCAATATCACCAGCTGGAACATCGAGATAGGGTCCAATATGGCGCTGTAGTTCAGTCATAAAACTCATTGTGAACTTCATTACTTCTGCATCACTTTTCCCTTTAGGGTCAAAATCACTTCCCCCTTTGCCTCCTCCTAAGGAGAGTCCAGTTAAACTATTTTTGAAAGTTTGTTCAAAGGAGAGGAATTTAATAATACTTAAGTTTACAGAGGGGTGAAAACGTAATCCCCCTTTATAAGGACCAAGAGCACTGTTCATCTGAACTCTAAATCCTCTATTGATTTCTAATAGCCCCTCATCATTTATCCACGGTACTCGAAAGATTATTGTCCTTTCAGGCTCAATCATCCTCTCAATGACTTTATGGTAGGTGATGTGGGGTAAATCATCAATAATTTTGTCGAGTGAGAATAGAAATTCTTGTACCGCTTGGTGAAACTCAACTTGGTGTGGGTCTTTTTGTTTCATTGCTAGAAACATTTGGTTCGTGGCAGGTTTCATGTATGACTCCCTTCATATTTAGGTATTCCTCAATATTGCAACAAACTTTACCAACAAATGGGATGTTTAGTAAAGTATATGTATACGATAATTTTTATATTTTCTGTATACTATGATACGTTTTCGTTAAATAAGTCCTGCTGCAAGGAGGGCAAAAGTGATGAAAAACAGAGTAATTATTGATAAAAATGTGGTAAACAGTATAATTAGTCCAGCTAATTCAGCATCCCCATCCATATTAAGTGCCATTGAGTAAGAAGATACAGCTGTGGGAGAAGAAAACATTGCCATAAGAATTACTAAACTCTCACTTCTAAAGCCCATAAGAATAGCAGCTGTGATTCCGATAAGGGGTGCGATAATGAGTTTTCCCGCAATTGCAACAATAAGTTGTACTTTACTATCGTTAAGGGTGTGAAAGGAAACAGAGCCTCCTAAAATGATGAGGGCGATAGGAGTCGCAATACTCGCAATCTCAATAATAAACATTTCAATTATGGTGGGAAGGTGTAGGGGAGTTAATACAAAAAGGTATGCAGCAATAGAAGCAATAATAAGGGGATTCGTTACTATCTTTTTCCCTATCTTGAATATATCTACCTCTTTATTACGAAATACTTCTAGAGATATCACTGAAAGAACATTGATAAGGGGAACTACAAAAGAGACTAAAATTGTAGCTTCACCCAAAGAGCCCTCTCCATATAAACTCGTAGCTACGGGAATTCCAAATAGGATGAAGTTACTTCTACTCATTGCCTGCACCATCACCCCCCTTTTCTCATTTGCCTTCTCTATTCTTGGGACAAAGAGCATAAAAAGAGTGAAAAGAGTGGTGAGGGAAACAAGAGCGAAAATAATCAACTTCCCATTAAAATCTTCTCCAATATCACTATGATAAATGTTGTTAAAAAGTAGAGCTGGTAAGAAGAGGGTGAAGATAAGTTTATTAAACTCTTTAAAGGTAGAGTGGGACAAAATATTCAATTTTCGAATAGAAAACCCTAATAAGAGTTTAAGTGCTAGTGGGAATACGACCATAAATGAAGTAATAAAAAGATTCATGAAGCCAACTATACCCAGTAGTGAGACCGAGTTACAATTACTAAGGAGAAACTAAGTCTAAAAAGATGAGCTGTTTTAATCATATTCTCCCTAAAATCCCTTTCCATTGCTTCTTTATTGCCTCTTTTGTTTTTTCTACATCAAGATAGGTAAACTCTTTATTTTTATAAACAATATTCCCTTTAATAAAAACTGTATCAACATCACTACTCTTTGAAGAAAAGACTACTGCGCTAAAAGGATTGTTCATAGGGGAGGTGTGGATCTTGTTTGTATCGATGAGGACAATGTCAGCATCTTTACCAACTTCGATACTTCCTGAACTCTCTTCTCTATTAAGGGCAATAGCTCCGTTAATAGTTGCACTTGCTAAAATATCATATGGAGTGATTGCAATGGGGTTATGGGTGATAGCTGCACTCACCATTGCAGCAAGTCTCATCTCTTTAAACATGTCGAGGGTATTATTAGAAGAGGAGCCGTCGGTGCCAAGAGCCACAAGAATAGATTGATTCATATATTCAGCAATTGGTGCAATTCCATTACCAAGTTTACAGTTACTTGATGGGTTGTGGATAATATTGGCTTTCGTTCTTTTGAAAATTTCAATATCCCCTTCTCTTGGGTGAACTACATGGGCTAAGTTTGTCCTATGTGTGAGGGCACCAATTGAATCAAGATAGGCTATTGGACTACAATTATTATTTTTATAAGACTCTTCTACTTCAAATAATGATTCACTTGCATGAGTGTGGAGGTTTAGGTTCTCTTGTTTGGCAATGTCTCGAGCTAATTCATAGGTAGCACTAGGGCAAGTATAGATTGCGTGTGGGGCAATATCAAAGGTAAGAGAGCCACCACTTTTCCCCCTTATATCTTTTAGAGGATTAAGAGAATCATCTATTCTCTTACGTGATTCTTTTTCATCTCCAAAGAGGGTGAGCCCAATATTCGCCTTCATGTTGTTCTCTATGACAGCGTGAGCAGTTACTTGATTAAAAAAGTACATATCAGCAAAACAAGTCGTTCCACTCATAATCATCTCAGCAATAGCGGCATTGCTTCCAATGAGAATATCCTCTTCAGTTAACACCTTCTCATAGCGCCACACTTGGTTTAGCCACGCTTCGAGGGTAGGGGCAGTGTCGTTAAAGTTTTTAAAGTACTGCATAGATGCATGGGTGTGTGCATTAATTAAACCAGGAATTGCTATATAATTATTGCCATCAATACGAGTATCTGGAATAAAAGATGGGTCAATTTCTCCAACACCAACTATTTTTTCATCCTCTATTGCAATAGAGCCAATAACATATTTCTCTTTTTCATTCATTGGAAGAATGAGTGTATCTTTAATAAGTATTTTCATATTAAAAGATACTATCATAGATATATAAATTTAGTCATCTATCTATTACAGAAGGGCACCAAAGATGGTGCCCTTACATAGTTGGAGAATAGAAAATAGTCTTATTGACTAGCTATAGAGTGGCCCATATGTAGCACATGCTCTATAATCAGAGCCCTCTTTGTCACTTCCAAAGGCGTTCCAGGAAGAAGGTCTAAATATATCATCTTCACACACATTGTGCATATTTACGGGGATACGTAACATAGAACATAACGTGATAAGATCAGCACCAATATGCCCATAGCTAATTGCACCATGGTTAGCTCCCCAGGCAGCCATGACAGAATAGACATCTTTAAATGGAGCATTATTCTCTTCCAGACGAGGGACAAACCAGGTAGTTGGCCATGTTGGGTCTGTTCGTTTGTTTATCTTCTCAAATACTTGTTCAGGAATATCACATGTCCACCCTTCAGCAATTTGCATCACGGGGCCTAATCCTTTTACAAGATTGATTCTAGACATTGTCACAGGCATTTCACCTTTTGTTAAGAATGTAGAAGAGTATCCACCACCTCTAAAATAGCCCCCATTTGCAACACTAAATGAGGAGTTTTTAAGGGTGTTTTTCACATCTTCTTCAGTTATGTCCCAAAAGTGTTTCATGAGAGGATTCCCTTTGTCATCTTTCATAGCACCAGTTGCATCAAGGGTCGTTGCTCCTGAGTTAATGAGGTGGATAAAGCCATCTTTAGCTCTTCCCTCAGGTTTCCATCCAGTGACCCTTTCGATAGCACTAGGTGACCAGTAGGTTCTCACATCACTAAATATCTGAGCTCTGTTTGTAAGGAGTTTTCCAAAGAGCATACTTGCTCCATTAAGAAAATCATTTTCAGTTGCCATTACAAAAGGTTCCCGAATTCCATTCCAATCGAAACTTGTTGTGAGCATTGTTTCCATGAAGTCCCCATTAGGGCGAAAATCTGTCCACTGACGTTGTCCTTGAAATCCACTAAAGAGAGCGTTATGTCCCTGAGCTTCCTCTTCAAAACCAAGTGAAGCAAGTTTTTTATTTCCGATCATCAAATCTCGGCCAATCATCACCATTTTGATTACATAGTCCCAGTCTTCTTCTCTTTGTTCTTTACTTCGTTGGTACTCAGGTGGGTTCACTGTATCTACTTCTTCCCTACAGTTCTCTTTTACCCACTCTTTTGCAATTTTTAGTTCTTCTTTATCATATATCTCTTGCTCAACACGGCGAGCAATTTCACTCATATCTACAACTTCACTTCTCATTCCTAAATAAGATTGAAGGAAATCTTGATCAACAATAGATCCAGCGATTCCCATCGACATTCCACCAATAGAGAGGTAAGATTTATCTCTCATGGTAGCAACAGCGAGTCCGCTACGGGCGAAACGGAGAATTTTTGTTTTGACATCTTGAGGGATTGACGTGTCATCACTATCTTGGACATCTTTGCCATAGATTCCAAAAGCTGGGAGTCCTTTTTGTGTGTGAGCTGCTAACACTGCAGCGAGATATACTGCCCCTGGTCGCTCTGTACCATTAAATCCCCATACTCCCTTTACAGTGAGAGGATCGTCATCAAATGTTTCAGTTCCATAGCACCAACATGGAGTAACTGTGAGGGTGACGGCAACATTCTCTTTTTTAAATTTAGCTTTACACTCTGCCGATTCTAACACACCACCAATAGTGGTATCTGCAATAACACACTCAACTTTTTCTCCATTTGAGTGTCTTAGATTTGAAGAAATAAGAGAGGAGGCTGCAATTGCCATGTTCATGGTTTGCTCCTCTAATGATTCTCTCACCCCTTTTCTTCTTCCATCAATGGTGGGTCGAATCCCGATTTTAGGGAGATCCCCAGCATACCGTTTTTCACCTGTTATGTGTGTATTCTTATTATTTGCCATTAGGCGCCTCCTATGATATAGTTAACATGTTATGAAACATGGAAACGTTTACATTACATGTAGTATGACATGCAAAATCTAATTTTGCAATAATAAAATGTGTAAGGAGGAGTGTAATATGTTAAAAAATATTCCAAGCCTAATTTCTCCAGATCTGCTGAAGGTATTGATGGAAATGGGTCACGGTGATGAAATTGTAATAGGGGATGGAAATTTCCCTGCAGCTGCCTACGCATCTCGTCTCATTCGACTCGATGGCTTATGTATACCTGAAATTCTTACAGCGGTATTACAATTATTTCCCCTAGACCGTTTTGAACAAAATGCCTTCCTGATGGAAAAAGTAGCAAAAGACAATTCTAAAACTCCAATTTGGGATACGTATCGAGAAATAGCGAAGAAAGGGGATCCCCATTTTACCGATTTTGGTTTTATTGAGCGCTATAGTTTTTATGATAGGGCAAAAAAAGCTTATGCTATTATTGCAACAAGTGAACCCTCTTTATATGCAAATATTATCTTAAAAAAAGGTGTTATTGAATAAAATGAAAAAAATAGGGGCTGATGAATAGAAGATTTCTACTCATCGAGCCTCTAACTTTTTTGTATCTATATGTTACTTACTTTCTGAACATATATTGATTGATAAGATTGTTAAGCATCTCTTGCTTACCACTTATCTTCTTATCTTCTACAGTTAACCCAAGCTCTGCAAGGGTAGCTAAATCGAGTTCACCATTAGCAAATTTCTTCCCATTACCAGAGTCAAATGATGCATAGCGAGCTTTTTTGAAGGCATCGATTTTACCATCTGCAACAATTTCTTGAGCGATCTCTAATCCAAGGGCAAAAGCATCCATTCCACCAATATGGGAGATGAATAAATCTTCTAAATCTGTTGAGTTTCTTCTTCTTTTTGCATCAAAGTTAAGGCCACCTTTATGTAAGCCCCCATTTTTCAAGATAATCATCATTGCTTCTACAGTCTCATAGACATTAGTTGGGAATTCATCAGTATCCCATCCATTTTGTGGGTCGCCTTGGTTTGCATCAACAGAACCGAGTAGTCCGTTATCGACACATACTTGTAAATCGTGTGCAAATGAGTGACCTGCAAGAGTTGCATGGTTACTTTCAATGTTACATGAGAAGTCTTTTTCTAAGCCTTGTTCTTTAATAAAAGCAATACTTGTTGCAGCATCAAAATCATATTGGTGCTTTGATGGCTCCATTGGTTTTGGCTCTATATAGAAGTTTCCAGTAAAGCCAATGCTTCTTCCATAATCACGAGCCATTCTAAAGAAGTGCCCCAAGTGGTCAACTTCTCTCTTTGTATCAGTATTCCATAAGCTCATGTATCCTTCTCTTCCACCCCAGAAAGTATATCCAAGACCACCTAACATGACGTTGATATCGAGGGATGTTTTTACTTGAAGGGCAGCTCTGGCAACAACATCAAATTCAGGATTGCTTGCAGCACCATTCATATAACGGGGATTGCTAAACATATTCGAAGTGTTCCAAAGAAGTTTTACACCGGTAGCATCTTGTAAAGTTTTTAAATATGCTCCCACTTTATGGTAGTTATCTACATACTCTTTTGCAGAATTTCCTTCTGGGGAAGCATCTATATCGTGAAAAGCATAGAAGGGGGCTCCAATTTTTGTAAAGAATTCAAACGCCGCATCAGCCTTTTGCATTGCCCCTACCATCTTATCCTTGTGAGCCCATGGGAACTCCATTGTTGCATTTCCAAAAGGATCTGTTCCATCTGCACAAAATGAGTGCCAATACGCAATGGAAAATCTAAGATGATCTTTCATGCTTTTCCCACCTACCATTTTGTCTGGGTCATAAAACTTAAAACTTAATGGATTGTCAGAAGAAGGTCCTTCATAGACAATCTTATTAATTCCTTTAAAATACTCTCTCTCTCCAATAAATACGTCTTTCATTTCACGCCTCCTAATCCTTAATTCTCTTGTGATGTACTAAACATCTCTTTCATTCCATTCATATACTTTATAAATCGTATATATGCTTTTTCATACTCCCCAACCCGAACAGGATCTGGTTCATACCTATTTTCTTCATCAATCTTTACATGATTATCTACAATTTCTTCAATAGAAATTTCATTTCCTATATGTTTGTTATATGCCCAAAGTGCTTGCAAGGCAGCTCCAAAGGCAGCTGCTTCCATCACCTTTGGAATAACTACTGTTGCATTAAAAACATCTGCACACATAGCTCTCCACACCCTTGAATTAGCACCCCCTCCAATGAGTCGAATCTCTTTCACATCATACCCTTTCTCTTTGAAGGTATCTGAACCAACTCTAAGTGAGAAAATTGCTGCTTCTAAGGCACTTCGAGAAATATGAGCTTCCTTCATATTCAGACCATGTAGTCCAATCAAAGTCCCTTTTCCATATGGGTAATTAGGAGTTCTCTCTCCATTGAAATAGGGGAGGAAGGTGAGCCCTTCACAACCAATTGGGGCAGATGAGGCAATTTCATCAAACTCTTTTACCCCTCTATTAAAAAGAGTTCTTGTTAATTCAGAGGCAACAGTACAATTCATCGTACAAAGGAGTGGAAGATATGAGTCCGTTGATGAACAAAATGCTGCTAAATATCCATTTTCATCAATAAGTGGGGTACTAGATGAGGCAAAGATGGTTCCACTTGTTCCAAGAGAGACAGCAAGAGTACCTTTTCTCACAGTCCCCGTTCCAATTGCACCCATCATATTATCTCCACCGCCACTAGAGACAACAACACCTTTTTTCAATCTCAAGAGGGAAGCAATCTCACTTTTTACAACACCGTTAAGTTCACTATTTTTTATCATCTTAGGCAAAAGTGAAAGAATATCACGCTCTTTATCTACACAAGAAGCAAGTCTTGATGAGAACTCTAAGGTGTGTACATTAAGTAAGCCTGTTCCTGAAGCGTCTCCCCTCTCACACGTATAATTTCCTGTAAGAAAATAGTTAATATAATCGTGTGGTAGTAAGATATGAGCCATTTTCTCATATAGCTCTGGTTTATTCTTTTTAAACCATAAGATTTTAGAAATAGTGTAGCCAGGAAGAATTAAATTACCTTCAGTTTCGAGTAACTTCTTGTTTCCTCCAGCGCAAGCTGTTATTTCATCACACTCAGGGGCTGTAGAAGTATCGTTCCAAAGTTTTGCCCTATACAGAGCATTGCCATCTTTATCAAGTGGGACAAAACCATGCTGCTGACCACTTACCCCTATAGCATCAATGCTCATTGTAATAGATGAATCAATCGATTGAAAACAACCAATAATAGCATCAGTCCACCAAGAGATATCTTGTTCACGAGTTCCATCACTTTTTTCTATGATATCATGCCCTTTTGATGCACTTGCTATGATACGTTTTTCCTCTTCATCATATACAATAACTTTCGTGCTTTGTGTTCCTACATCGATACCTGCAATAATTGCCATACTCACCTCTCTCTTTCATTTCTCTAACCTTACCTCTATATTGTGTGTGAATAATCGTTTATAATAAATAGACAAAATAGTAATGACATGTATATAATTGACATATGAAAATATTAGATGCAGTGTTCGTTTATCAAATGAAAAACCACAATGAGCTACAGTGGCATGGAAGAGTTCATAGTCATAAGGATAATGAATATGAAGTTCACTATTTTTTAGGAGGGGATGGGCAGTTCATAAATAATAGAACTAATTATACTATCAACCCCGGAGCTATGTTTGTTTCACTTCCTAACACCGTTCATGCCATTAAAGCAACAGCAGAAAATCCCATCACCTATTACGCTATTTTACTCCATCTTGATGATGAAAATAGAGAACTTATTTCGCTATTTGAGAAACAAAAAGATAAACCACCCTATATGTTAGGGACAAATTACCGGTTTTTCTTTGAGGAAGTAAAAGAAAAAGCCCTCTCAGCTTCCCACAATAGACACCAATCAGCTTGTCATCAAATAGCCTCCCTTATGTACCTCGTACAAGATGGAGGAAAGGGGATGAGTACAGATAATGATTCAAGGCATTTAGAAAAAGCATTACGCATCATGCAAACACATGTGATGGACAATCTTACACTCACAGAATTAGCAGATGAATTAAAACTCACCGAGTCCTATTTTATTAGACTTTTTGGTGCAAGAATGCATCAATCTCCTATGAAGTATTATATGAAACTTAAAATTGAAGCAGCGAGTGCTCTCCTTACCTGCACAGATTTAAGTGTTAAAGAGATCGCTGCAAAACTCTCCTTTAGTAGTGAGTTTCATTTCTCTAAACAATTTAAATCAAAAACAGGACTTGCTCCCACCTATTATAGGAGAAACTATTTACAACAACTTGGTCCTCATAAACACATAGTGTCAAAAAAAGATGAGAGTTGATATTACTGTAATGATACCTGTAAAGAAAATAGCAATACCACTAAGAGCTCCTTGAATATTCCCATATTCAATAGCCTTTGAAGTTCCAATAACGTGGGACGAAATTCCATAGGAGAGACCAATCACTACAGGGTCTTTTATGTTTAGACTCTTTGTTAAAAATGGACCAGCTATCACCCCTGTAAACCCAGTGAAAATTACAGCTAAAACAGTTATAGAGACTTCCCCGCCAATAAGGGAACTAATTTCGATAGCAATAGCTGTTGTTACAGATTTTGGAATCATAGAAAACTCAATAAGTGGGGGGAGGTTAAAAAGGCGAGATAAGAGAATGACAGTTCCAATAGAGACAACAGAGCCGACAATAGAGCCAACAAGGATAGGGATAATATACCTTTTTACATACTCTAATTGCTCATATACACCAAATGCTAAACTAATAGTTGCAGGGATAATCATAAATTGAAGAGCCCTTGCCCCCACCATATAGAGGCTAACTGGAATATCAAAGAGATAGATAATCCCAATAGAGATCATCGTTGCGATAAGAACATCATTCGCGATTGAAACTTTTGCTACCCGTGAAATCCATCTTCCTATCATAAAAGAGATGATGGTGATAAGAGTTGCAAAGAAGGGGGAGGTGTATATCTCATTCATATCTTCTTTTCCCCCTTTTCATAAGATGCATCGTAAATCTTACAGCGCTACTACTAGCAATGAACGTCACAATAGTTGCAACAATACATATTGTGATAAAGGCAAAGAGGTGCTCCTCTAATAAAGAGAGGTAAGAGATGATAGAAATAGTTGGAACAATGAAGAATAGGCCAATGTTTTTCATGAGGGTAGTAGATAGGGGGGCAATACTCTCACTTTTTACAATCTTTAATATGAGGATTACTAAAAGCAACAGCATTGAAATAATAGGTGCGGGAAATGAGAAAGGGAGCACCTGTTGAATGAGTATTCCAACTAACCCCACTACTGAATAAATCAAAACTTGCAACAACATATTCACAACCTTCCCTCCAATGAACCTATAATGTAGCCTATAAGTAAAAGAAAAAGCAACAATATCTACATAATTGCCCCATCTCTATCAAACAAAAATAATTCTCTCAATGTTAGAAATAAAGATTGACAGTGAAAGCAATATGAAATAGAATCGAAAGTGAAATGAAAATGAATCAAAAGGTACTTCAATGGTAGGATTGTCCCAAAGGGAAGAGCAAATAGTAGAATTACTCGTAGATAGTGGAGAGTTATCAGTAACTCAACTTAGTGATTATTTAAAAGTCTCCTCTGTTACAATACGAAATCATCTTCGCACCCTAGAGGCTAAAGGGGTGATTAACCGCTCTCATGGCTCTGCAATTGCTGCATACCACCCCCTTTTCATGGAAAAACAATCGAGCAATACAGAGTTGAAAAAGAGAATAGCTCAAAAAGCTGCATCTATGGTGAAAGATGGCGATAGGATTATGATTACAAATGGGACAACGAGTGCTCTTGTTGCAAAATACCTATATGGAAGAAGAGCTCTCTCTGTTGTAACCAACTCAACCCTCATATTCCCCTACGTACGGGGAAATCCGAATATAAACCTCACATTAGTTGGAGGGGAGTATAGGCCATCAGCTGAAGCTATTGTGGGACCAACTGCACTTGCTCAACTAGAAAATTACCATGTAGATATTACCTTTGCAGGAACTGACGGAGTTTCAATAACCCACGGCCTCACAACTCATCTTACTGAAAATGCTGAGATAGTGAGAAAGATGGCCCTTCAAGCAACAAAGAAAATCGTGGTAGTTGATTCAAGTAAATTTAACAATGTTGGATTTGTACGAATTTGTAAATTAGAAGATATAGATATTCTCATCACCGATGATGCATTAAGGCAATCAGCAATTGATGAGATTTCATCATTAGATATTGAATTAATAATTGTATAGATTAATTTTTATATAAGGGAGAAACATATGGCTGTAGAAATTGTAATGCCAAAACAGGGAAACTCAGTAGAATCCTGTATCATTCTTGAATGGAAAGTAAAGGTGGGAGACACCATTTCTGTTGGAGATATTGTGTGTGAAGCTGAAACAGATAAATCAACTATTGATGTTGAAGCTACGACGGGTGGAACTGTTCTTGCCCTTTTTTATCAAGAAGAAGATGAAGTGGCTGTAATGGCTCCTATTATGGCAGTTGGAGAGAAAGGGGAAAAAGTAGAAACTCAATCCTCATCACCATCAAGTGAACCAATAGATGAAGAAGTAAAAGAAGAAGTGAAAGAAGAGATTCCAACACCTGTAGAGCAATTTACAAAAGAGACAAATATAGGTGCTTTTGCTTCTCCTCGAGCTAAACATAAAGCAAAAGAAGTAGGTGTTTTATTAGATGGAGTGAGTCCAACAGGGCCCAAAGGACGCATCATTGAGCGTGATGTGTTACGCGTTGCCTCTTCAAGACCAACTCTTTCTCCACTAGCAAAAGAAGCGGCACTTGAAGGAAAAGAAGTGCCACAAACTGGAAGTGGAATTGGGGGAAGGGTTTTACGTAAAGACTTGATAGACAAAACTCCTATCCAAGATTCCTCTATTCAAGATGATGTAGTAGTTAAACCTGTGAAAGGGATTAGAAAAGTTGTTGCTCATCGCATGAGTGAATCTGTTCATACAACAGCACAATTTACTATGAATAGTTTTGCTCAAGCAACTACACTTTTAGAGATGAGAAAGAAATTAAAACATAGTGACATAGAGATGGGACTTACTAATATCACAATTAATGATCTCATTATGTTTGCAGTTACGAAAACTCTTCATTCTTTTCCTTATATGAATGCCCATTTCTTACAAGATACCATCAAAGAATTTAAACACGTTCACTTAGGATGTGCTGTAGATACTCCAAAGGGTTTGTTAGTTCCTGTTATACAATATGCAAACCTCTGCAGTTTAAAAGAGTTAAGTGATGAAGCAAAAAGAGTCGCCTCTTCTGCTATTAATGGAGTGAGTCAACCAGATGAGTTAACTGGCTCAACATTTACTGTGACAAACCTTGGCGCTATGGGAGTAGAGACATTTACCCCAGTTATTAACATCCCTGAAGTTGCTATTTTAGGAGTAGGGGGAATTAATCTACGCCCAGTAGGAAAAGGGGGAGATGATCTCTCTTTCCTCCCTCACATAGCCCTCTCTCTCACTGTAAACCATATGGCAGTAGATGGTGCTCCAGGAGCCGCATTCTTAGCATCCCTCGTTAAGAACATTGAATCACTCGATCTATTGCTCGCATTATAAAAGAGGTTAGAAGAATGAAAGAATATGATGTAATTATTATTGGATCGGGCCCCGGTGGCTACGTAGCAGCTCAAAAGGCTGGAGAGAAGGGGAAGAGTGTTCTTTTGATAGAAAAAGATGCTTTAGGAGGAGTATGTACAAACTGGGGATGTATTCCAACAAAAAGCCTCTTAGCAAGTGCAAAACTCTATGACCATGCTATTAACTCATCCCACATGGGAGTAGAGAGTGACAATGTAGTATTTAATCTTTCTTCAGCAATGAAACATAAAGATGAAACAATCTCTACATTAAAAAAAGGGATCGAGTTTTTGATGAAGAGTGCTAAAGTAGATATAATCTATGGAGAAGCAAAGCTATTAAAAGAGAAGGTTGTTGTTGTACATAATGAATCCTACGTGGGTGAAACAATTATCATAGCAACAGGCTCATCCCCTGTTATTATCCCCATCCCAGGCTCTGACCTTCCTCACGTGCTCACTTCAACTCAAATATTATCTATTGAAACACTCCCATCATCCCTTAGTGTAATAGGTGGGGGGGTAATTGGGGTAGAATTTGCATCCCTTTACTCAATGCTAGGAGTGAAAGTGACAGTAATAGAGATGCTTGATGAAATCATTCCAGCAGCTGATGAGCAAATTGCCAAACTTCTCAGACGTGAAATGAAAGATGTTACATTCCACCTAAAAGCAAAAGTGACAGGCATTGATGAAAAGGTAGTCCATTTTGTAGATGCAAAAGGAAAAGAGCAATCAGTTGAGAGTGAGATGGTCTTAATGAGTGTCGGGCGGAGACCAAATATCTCATTTCTTGAAGACTCAGGTGTATATGTTGATAAAAACAGAGTTGTTGTTGATGAATATATGGAAACCAACATTTTCGGTATCTATGCAATAGGGGATGTAAATGGAGAGTCCCTCTTAGCTCATAGTGCTTCTCGTCAAGCAGATATTGTTGTTCATAATCTAGATAATCCTCCCTTGAAACAACAATGGCGAAGTAATGCTATTCCTTGGGCAATTTATACACAACCAGAAGTTGCAGGGTGTGGATTAAGTGAAAAAGATGCGAAGAAATTGAACTTAGATGTAAAAGTAGCATCAACACAAATGCGCTCTAATGGAAGGTTTTTAGCAGAAGTTGGAAAAAAAGCAGCTGGACTTTGTCGCGTGATAGTAGAAAAGGAAACGAATGTGATAGTAGGGATTCAACTTATTGGACCCTATAGCAGTGAAATTATCCACTCAGCTGCCACAATCATAGAGAGTGAATTGAGAGTAGAAGAGGTGAGTGAAATAGTATTCCCTCATCCAAGTATATCAGAAGTTATTAAGGATACGATACGTAGCCTTAACTAGATCTTTATAGGAGAAAAAAAGACCATGGCCAGACAATTACCATTTGACCCAAAAGAGATAAGAAAACCAGGAAAAGTTACCTTTGAAAGCATTCCTGTTAATCAGTATAAAAGTGATATTAAAGCTGAATTAAAGCGATACGGCAAAGATAGATTAAAAAAAGTCTATTATGATATGGCTCTTATTAGAGAGTTTGAAACAATGCTCGACACTATTAAAAAAGAGGGTGTCTACCAAGGCATCTCATACAATCATAAAGGACCTGCTCACCTTAGTGCAGGGCAAGAGAGTGCAGCTGTAGGGCAAGCAATGAACCTAGATCCAGAAGACTTTATATTTGGTTCGCACAGATCTCATGGTGAAATTTTAGCTAAATGCCTCTCTGCCATTGATAAAATGGATGAAAAAGAGATTGAAACGATTATTAGTGAATTCATGGATGGAGAGACCTACAAGGTAGTAAAAGAGCACTTTCCTGGCAAAGACATAAAAGATACAGCACAAAACTTTATAATTTATGGAACCCTTGCTGAAATTTATGCAAAAAGCCCTGGTTTCTCAAAAGGACTTGGTGGCTCTATGCACACCTTCTTTGCCCCCTTTGGTTCAATGCCAAACAATGCAATTGTAGGGGGTAGTGGAACAATAGCTTTTGGTTCAGCTTTATATAAAAAAGTGAATAGAAAAAAAGGTGTTGTTATTGCTAACATTGGAGATGGCTCTTTAGCACGAGGACCTGTGTGGGAAGCAATGAACATGGCTGCAATGGATCAGTACCACACCCTTTGGGATGAAAACAAAGGGGCACCTCCATACATGATTAACGTCTTTAACAACTTTTATGGGATGGGCGGACAACCTGTTGGAGAAACTTCTGGTGTTGGAATTGCTGCCCGTATCGGTAGTGGAGTAAACCCAAGTAGTATGCACGCTGAGAGAGTTGATGGTTTTAACCCATTAGCAGTAGCTGAGGCAACAGCTCGTAAAAAAGAGATTCTCCTTAAAGGAGAAGGCCCTGTTTTATTAGATACTATTACCTATAGATTTAGTGGCCACTCCCCATCCGATGCAAGTACATATAGAAGCAAAGAAGAAATTGATGCCTTTAAAGAACAAGATCCACTCTATGAATATGGACAATATTTAATAAAACATAGTGTTGCTACACAAGAAGAACTTAATCAGATGAGTGAAACAATTCTAGCAAAGTTAAAAACAGCAATGACTATCACAGTTGATGATGCTATTAGCCCAATGGTAGATGGAGCTTTTATCGAAAGTGTTATGTTTAGTAACCAAGACATACCTGTTCTTGATGAAAGAGAAGTCGAATTGAGTGAAAAGTTAGAAGATAATGCTCGAGTGAAACAAATTGCACGAAGAAGTCGCTACGCATTTGATGAAAATGGGAAAGAACTACCAGCTTCTCGACAATACCAATATAGAGATGCTGTATTTGAAGCGATGGTATATAGATTTACACAAGACCCAACAATGGTTGCATATGGAGAAGACCACAGAGATTGGGGTGGTGCATTTGCATGCTACAGAGGACTCACAGAATTACTGCCATACCATAGATTCTTTAACTCACCAATTAGTGAATCAGCTATCGTTGGCTCAGGAGTAGGGTACGCAATGAGCGGTGGAAGAGCAGTAGTAGAACTTATGTATTGTGACTTCTTAGGATGTGCAGGGGATGAAGTGTTCAACCAAATGCCAAAATGGCAATCAATGTCAGCAGGTGCTTTAAAGATGCCCCTCGTCCTTAGAGTATCAGTTGGAAATAAGTATGGAGCACAACACTCTCAAGAGTGGACAAGTATGGTAGCTTCAGTTCCAGGACTCAAAGCAATGTATCCATCTACTCCGTATGATGTGAAGGGGATGTTAAACTACGCTCTTCGTGGAACAGATCCAGTAGTATTCTTTGAAAGCCAGAAACTCTATGGAATTGGGGAACAATTTGTTACTGAAGGTGTACCAGAAGGGTATTATGAAATACCTGAAGGGGAACCTGTAAAGAGAACTGATGGAAAAGATGTAACTATTATTGCCCTTGGACCGAGCCTCTACACCTGTATGGATGCTGCTAAAAAGTTAAAAGAAGAACACAACCTAGAAGCAGAAGTGATCGACTTACGTTGGATTAACCCCCTTAAGTATGATCTATTAATAGAGTCAATTAAGAAAACGGGTAAAGTTGTTCTTGTTACTGACAGTAGCGAAAGAGGGTCATACCTACAAACAGTGAGTGCAAACCTTTCCCGCCTCGCATTTGATTACCTAGATGCACCTCCTATCGTTGTAGGAAGCAGAAACTGGATCACTCCTCCAGCTGAAATGGAAGAGTATTATTTCCCACAAGTAGATTCAATTATTGATGCTATTCACCAACAAATTCTCCCTATCGCGAACAGGAAAATAGTAAAGAATTATAGCGATGGTGAGTTTAACAGACAAAGTAATAGTGGAGTATAATAATTACGATGAGAATAGGTGGGTGTTATATACACTCACCACACTCTCACATATGTATAAGAGGTAAGAAAAGAGTGATTACATCTACAATAGAAAAACTAAACTCAACAGATAAAGATGAGAGATTAGAAGCATGCAA
The DNA here is from genome assembly GCA_964453215.1 of uncultured Spirochaetaceae bacterium. Taxonomy (GTDB): domain Bacteria; phylum Spirochaetota; class Spirochaetia; order Sphaerochaetales; family Sphaerochaetaceae; genus SABI01. The sequence continues at coordinate 64,364 of CAYVRR010000004.1, forward strand.
AAAAATACAAGAAGCACAAAAGAATAACCAAATAAGTCGAACTGCCTTACAGGAAGTAAACAACCACGTCCACACAATATACTCATTTTCTCCATACTCCCCTTCAATGGCAGCATTTAAAGCGTGGGAAGCAGGACTGACGATAGTTGGGTCAGTAGACCATGACTCAATTTCAGCCTCTCGTGAAATGAAAGAAGCTAGTGCACGTATTGGAATTGCGAGTACTACGGGGTTTGAACTAAGAGTGAGTTTTAAAGATACCCCATTTAGCGATAAGAAAATTAACAACCCAGACAGCTTTGGAATCGTCTACATGGTTATTCATGGAGTCCCTTTATCTGCTGTTGATCAAGTAAAAGAGTTTTTACATCCTCTTCAAGAGAAGCGAAATATTCGAAATAGAAAACAAGTAGATGCCCTTAATGACCTTATTAGAACAAGTGGCTTACCCTTACTTAGTTTTGAAAAAGATATTATTCCCCTTTCAAGAAAAGAGGAGGGTGGCTCTATTACAGAGCGCCACATCCTTTTTGCATTAGCAAAAAAACTCTATTCGCATCTTGGCACACAAGAGAAGGTAGTTGAATTTGTAATTAATTCTCTCAATATTGAAATTCCTGAAGTGTTGAACAAAAGGCTATTAGATTCTACAAATGAACACTTCTTATATGATCTGTTAGGGCTATTTAAGAGTGCTTACCTTGAAAAATTCTTCATTCAGCCCAACCTTGATGAAATACTCGATGTGAGAGAAGTTGTAGATTTTGCCCTCTCAATTGGAGCTATCCCCTCATATGCCTATCTTGGAGATATCACATCAAGTGTTACAGGTGATAAAAAAAGTGAACAGTTTGAAGATGAATACCTTGATGAGCTTATTGCCTACATTGCAGAACTTGGCTTTCCTGCCGTCACCTATATGCCTCCTCGTAATAGTGTGGAGCAAATGCGAAGATTACAAACTCTTTGTAAAAAGCATAACTTGATGGAAATTAGTGGCGTAGATATTAATTCATCAAGACAATCATTTAATTGCCCTGAAATGTTGACAAGTGAAGCTATTCACCTCGTTTCTTCAGCGTGGGCCCTCGTTGCTCATGAACTTCTTGTCGATTATAAAAAGGAGTGGGGAATATTTTCACCACAAAACCCAATTTCTACAAAAACATTAGATGAAAGGATCGCAATATACAGTGAGTGTTCAAGAGAAATGGACCCCTATAATCCCTCCTCTATCATTGCAATTGCCCATAAGAAATTAGAAGGAGAAACAGGTTTATGAAAAAAGATATCGATAAGAGTATTATAGATATTGCATCAATTATTAGGGGCTACTTTTTTGATGGAGAGAGTTCTATTGTTGTTCATACGAGAGAAGTTGATAAGGGGAACCTTATTCTTGATAAAAAGATACTCACCCTTAGTGATATAGATAAAGCTACATATATAAAAGAGATAATTGATACCTATTGTGATGAACATGCGTTATATCCCTCTACCATTGGAATAGAAGATAGTGTTATAGGATATTCTTTAGGTACTTCTTATGATGATGCATACAATATGAAGCCTTTTAATCGAGAAGTTGGCTACAAGGGAAGTAGCAGAAGAAAAGATATTATGATACACAAAATCTCTGTTGTAACAGGGGGGGCGCAAGGCTTTGGTGCAGGAATAGTGAGGGGCTTAATTGAAGAGGGTGGATTTGTTTACATCGCTGATATGAACAGTGATGGAGCTTCATCTTTTGCAACACAATTAAATGAGGAATATGGTAAAACCGTAGCCCATTCTCTATTTGTCAATGTTACTGATGAAGATTCTGTTGAACAGATGATTCAAAACATTGCATTGGCAACAGGTGGATTTGATATCTTTATTTCAAATGCTGGCGTGTTAAAAGCAGGAAGTGTTAAACAGATGAGTTTAAAAGACTTTGAATTTGTCACAAGCGTCGATTATACAGGTTTTTTCATCTGTACAAAATTCGCTTCACGCCTCCTATCACTTCAAAATCTTGGCTCATCACATACCTACATGAGTGATATCATCGCCATGAGCTCTAAAAGTGGTTTAGAGGGGTCAAACAAGAATGGAGCATATGCTGGAGCAAAGTTTGGAACTATCGGACTCACTCAATCATTTGCCCTAGAATTAATTAGTGACAATATTAAAGTAAATGCTATTTGCCCAGGAAACTTTTTAGATGGACCTTTGTGGTCAGACCCAGAAAAAGGATTATTCGTCCAATATTTGGTGACAGGAAAAGTACCAGGAGCAAAAAGTGTAGAAGATGTAAGAAAGTTTTATGAATCGAAAGTCCCCATACCACGGGGGTGTAGTGTACAAGATGTTGTAAGAGCAATATGTTATATTGTTGAACAAAAATATGAAACAGGACAAGCTGTGCCAGTAACTGGTGGACAGGTAATGCTTAAGTAGAAAAGGAGAAACAAAATGAAAACAAAAGCAGTAAGATTATATGGGAAAAATGATTTAAGAATTGAAGAATTTGACCTCCCTGTAATAAAAGAAGATGAAATACTCGCAAAAATCGTAACAAATAGTGTTTGTATGAGCGATCATAAAGCAGCAGAGCAAGGACCAGATCACAAAAGAATTCCAAAAGATATTGATACAAATCCAATTATCATTGGACATGAATTTTGTGGAGAAATTGTAGAAGTTGGTAAGAAATGGGAAGGAAAATTTGATGTTGGTTCAAAATTCTCAATTCAACCTGCACTCAACTATAAAGGAAGCCTCGCAGCTCCAGGATACTCATACCACCACATAGGAGGGAATGCAACCTATGTTGTAATTCCAAGTGAAGTGATGGAGCTCGATTGTCTCCTTCCCTATAATGGAGATGCTTTCTTTTTAGGTTCTTTAGCAGAACCAGTGAGTTGTATTGTTGGAACATTCCATGCAATGTATCACACCAAAAATGGTTCATACGTTCACCATATGGAAATTAAAGAGGGGGGTAACCTTGCCATATTAGCAGGAGTTGGACCCATGGGACTTGGTGCAATAGATTATGCAATCCACGCAGATAGAAAACCAGGACTTATCGTAGTAACAGATATTGATGAAGCTCGTCTTGAAAGAGCTCGAACCCTGTATACAGTTGAAGAAGCTGCTAAAGAAGGGATTACACTCATCTATGTCAACACAAAAGATACAAGTGATCCAGTGAAAACATTACTCGATTTAACCGATAATCAGGGGTATGATGATGTATTTGTAATGGCTCCTGTGAAGCAAGTAGTTGAACAAGGGGACGCAATATTAGGAAGAGATGGATGTCTTAACTTCTTTGCAGGACCTAATCGAACAGATTTTACAGCTTCTCTTAACTTCTACAATGTTCACTACGCTTCAACACATATTGTTGGAACAAGTGGTGGAAATACTGCAGATATGAAAGAATCTCTAGAAATGATGGAGATGGGGAAACTTAACCCAAGTTGTATGATTACCCACATTGGAGGATTGGATGCTGTACCTCAAACAATTATTGACTTACCACGTATTCCGGGTGGAAAGAAATTAATGTATACACACTACAACCTTCCCCTCACAGCAATTAGTGATTTTGAAACACTAGGAAAAACAGACCCATTCTTTAAAGCATTAGCTGAAATTACTTCACGTCATAATGGACTGTGGTCTTTAGAGGCTGAAAAGTATTTATTAGAGCATGCAGTGAAACACTAAATAATAAAGGGGCCTAAAAGATGAGTAAACACATTGCAATAGATTTAGGGGCGAGTAATGGAAGAGTGATAGTTGGAAATATTGAAGAATTTGAGGTAGTTCACCGATTCATTACTCGTAACGAGAGAATATTAGGTGAGAGTTATTGGGATTTAATCTATATTTTTAGTGAAATAAAAATAGGAATAAAAGAGGCTATAAAAAGGTATGGAAGTGAAATAAAGAGTCTTGGAGTCGATACATGGGGAGTAGATTATCTCCTTGTTGATGCTTCTGGTGCACCACTTGCATTCCCCTACCACTACAGAGATAGTAGAACAGATGGTATGATTGAAGAGGTAAGTACCCTCATCAGTAAAAAAGTCTTGTTTGAAAGAAATGGTGTAGCTTTTCAACCCTTTAACACCCTTTATCAACTCTATGCATGTAAAAAAACGAGACCATCACTTTTAGATATTGCTCATCGTTATCTTAGTATCCCCGATATTATAAATTATTGGTTAACAGGAAGCATGTGTAATGAGATTACACATGCTTCTACAACCCAGTTGTTCAATCCCCACCTCATGGATTGGGACTGGCACACGATAGAAGAGCTTGGCCTACCTAAAAAATTATTTAAAGAAGTTGTTCAAAGTGGCACTATTGTGGGAGAGATTGAACCAATATTGAAGCAAGAGCTCAACATCCTTCATCCCATTAACGTTGTTGCAGTAGGTACTCACGATACAGCGAGTGCAGTAGCAGCAGTTCCTAACAAAAAAGGCAAAGACTTCTTATACATTTCTAGTGGAACATGGTCACTTCTTGGTGTAGAAATTGACACCCCTATTACTACAGAAAAAGCCTTAAAAAGTGGATTTACTAATGAAATTGGGGTAAACAATTCTATTAGATTCCTAAAAAACATCATGGGAATGTGGATACAACAAGAGTGTGTCCGGTATTGGCAGTCCTGTGGTGAAACTATTAGCTGGAAAGAGTTAGATGAACAAACATATGCTGAATTAGATTATGAAGGATGTATAGACCCGTTAAACAACATCTATCTTAAGCCAAATAGTCCATCATCCCTCATGGTAGACCGAGTAGCGTATGAGTGTAAAGATAAGAGAGTTGCAGAACCTAAAAACCATGGACAAGTAATGGTAGCTATCTACAGAGGATTAGCAAAAGCCTACGCAAAAAGTATTAAAGAGATTGAAGAGATTACTCACCTTACCTTTGATGCAATTCATGTAATAGGGGGAGGATGTAAAAATGAGATCCTCAATCAAATGACAGCAAATGAAACTCAAGTAGAAGTATATGCAGGGCCTGTTGAAGCCACAGCTCTTGGAAACCTCCTTGTGCAAGGAATTGCTACAAAAGATATCTTAGATGTGCAGATGGGACGAGATATTATTACAAAAAGTCAAAAGGTAAAAATATTTACACCCCAATAATTCCTTTTTCTTTTACATATATGCCCTCCACTGTGAGGGTATTTTTTATATATTTTTGTTGCATAAATATGTATAAAGTGTTGCATAAACATACAAAGTTAGGGTAATCTGCAACACAAAACTATATTTTGCAACAATTATTGTTGCAAAAAGGGGAGAACCTATGACCTCTCGCTATCTTATTTTGGCCGATGGTACTCATTACAAAGGCAAACCATTTGGATCAGATGCCATCACCTATAAGCAATTCTTAAAGCTCAATGACATAACCCCATATGCAGCTGAAACAGTATTTAATACATCGATGTGCTCCTACAGTGAAGTGCTGAGCGATAATTCCTATGCAGGGCAAATGGTTGTAATGACCTCACCCCATATTGGAACTGTAGGATGTGATCCTTCTTGGTTTCAACACCTTACAAAAAAACCACAAATTAGGGGATTGATTGCAAAAAAAGTATATACTGGGCCGCTATTACATGAAAGGCCTACTCTAATTGAGACCTGTACTTCTTTCTCTATACCAGGAATCGACTCTATCGACACACGACAGTTCACCCTTCATATACGAGATAAAGGGGCAATGTATGGAATTATGATTGATGAAGATGATTTGAGTGAAAAAGAGATCACTTCAATTGCAACAAAGCTAAAACATATTCCCCCAATCGCCAATTTTGACTTTATTACCCCATCACTATATAGCAAAAAGATAGAAATAATGGGCAATGAAGAAGCTCAAATTACTGCTGGTGTAGTTGATTATGGAATCAAAAAAGGAATTATAGATGAACTTTTAATGAAGGGAATACGGGTCATCCTTATTCCAGCTCCCCTATTTTTAACTCTTTCTAAAGAAGAGATCACCTCCTATGATTTTCTTTTTCTTTCAAATGGACCTGGAGACCCAAGAACTCTTACCCACCACATAGACAAAATAAAATCAATTCTCTCACTCATCCCCATCCGAGGCATTTGTTTAGGACATCAACTTATCTCCCTTGCATTGGGAAACAAGGTCGAAAAGCTACAGTTTGGGCATCATGGTTCAAATCATCCAGTTCGTAATGAAATAGATTCATCTGTTATTATCACAAGTCAAAACCATAACTACAATGTAGTAAGAGAGTCATTAGTAGAGACATCAATTCCCTGGTTTACGAACCTCAATGACAATAGCGTTGAAGGTATAATCGACAACACTCACCATGTTCTCTCTACACAATTTCATCCAGAGGGGAAATCTGGGAGTTTAGATGCACATTATCTGTTTGATATTTTTCTTAGCAAAGAGGGTCATATATGCCAAAAATAACGACAATTAAAAAAATTCTTATCATAGGAAGTGGCCCAATTGTAATAGGACAAGGGTGTGAGTTTGATTACTCTGGCACTCAAGCAATTATTGCCTTACAAGAAGAGGGGTATGCAATAGTCCTTGTTAACCCAAATCCAGCTACAATGATGAGCACGCCCACTTTTGGAGCAACAGTCTATATGGAACCCCTCACTGTTGAGTATATAGAGAAAATTATAGAAATAGAGAAGCCAGATGCCCTCATTGGAACAATGGGGGGACAAACTGCTCTTAACCTCACACTCCTTTTACACGAAGCAGGAATTCTTGCAACACATAACATCCGTTTGTTAGGAGTAACCGTCGAGTCAATTAGAAAAGGGGAAGAGAGGGAAACGTTTAAAAATGTAGTAACTAAACTTGGATTAAAAAGCCCCTCATCTACATTAGTTACACATATAGATCAGGCAAGAGAATTTCATTCAAAGAACCCCCTTCCCCTCATTCTACGTCCATCTTTAACTCTTGGTGGAGAGGGGGGAGGTATTATTGAGAGGGAAGACGAATTTGATTATATGGTGCATAGAGCTCTACAGATGAGCTTACATCATGAAGTACTCATAGAAACCTCCCTATTAGGGTGGACAGAGACTGAGATGGAGGTAATAAGAGACTCTTGTGGTAATGCAATCGTAGTGTGCTCTATAGAGAATATTGACCCAATGGGGATTCACACAGGAGATAGTATCACAATAGCTCCCATCATTAACCTAAGTGATAGAGAGTATCAAACTATGCGTGATGCTTCTTTAGCAATCATAAAAGAAGTAGGGATTTTAGGAGGTGGAGTTAATGTACAGTTTGCCATCAATCCCCACACAGGTGAAATGGTCGTAATTGAGATGAACCCCCGAGTTTCAAGATCTTCAGCCCTTGCGAGTAAAGCTACTGGCTATGCAATAGCTCGAGTAAGTGCAAAACTTGCCGTAGGGTATCTCCTCTCTGAAGTGATGAATGAAATTACACGAATTACCAGTAGCGCTTTTGAACCTTCCCTTGATTATATTGCCGTAAAGGTTCCCCGTTTTGAAATAGAAAAATTTCCTTTCCACCACACTTCATTAGGAACACAGATGAAAAGTGTAGGTGAATCTCTTGCAATAGGGAGAACTTTTATAGAGGGCCTCAATAAAGCAATTAGAGGCGTGAATGATGATAGAGAGGGACTTGTCCCCCTCACTGATATCGATGGCTATAGTGAAAGTGACACCTTAATTGTGCTTCGTTCTCTCCATCCATATAAAATACATGCACTCTATTCCATGTTGTCTATTATGGATGAAGAAACAGCTCAAAAAATAAGCAACTATCATCCATTTGTTGTTCATGAAGTAAAAGAACAAGTACAATTTGACAACAAATTAGCCCATTCTTCTTTAACAGATGAAGGGATGAGGGAGCTCTATATAGAAGCCAAAATGAGGGGAATGAGTAATAAAAGAATTGCCAAGATAATGAATTTGCCTCTACATGTAATAAAAACATATCAAAAGAGAGAAAAAATAGTTCCAGTAACACACTATGTAGATACCTGTAGTGGTGAAGTTGATGTATCAACCTCCTATTGCTACCTCACATATAATGAAACAAGTGAGTGCCACCCTCTTAAAGGTAACACACGAGCAATTATTGCAAGTGGTCCTAACAGAGTAGGGCAAGGTCTTGAATTCGATACCATCTGTACCCTCGCTTCCCTCGCCTTCAGAAAGAGGGGAATTCGTACGATAATGATAAATAATAACCCAGAAACTGTATCAACAGATTATAGCATTTCAGATAAACTCTACATAGAAAATGTACATAGTGAGGAAGTTCTCTCTATACTACACATTGAAAACCCCTCTAGCACCATCGTCCAACTAGGGGGGCAGTCTCCCTTAAAGATGTTATCTAGCCTGAGAGATGAAAAAATCACCATTTCTGGTACAAGCTTTGAGTCTCTTATGATAAGTGATCAAAGAAAACTCTTCTCTTCTCTCCTTGACTCATTAAACATAAAACAAAGTACCAACCAAAGTGCAACTACACACCTTGAAGTCCCCCTATTAGCTCAGCAAGTAGGATATCCCCTGTTAGCACGCCCATCTCATGTTTTAGGGGGGGAAGGAATGGCAATAATCTATAACGAACAAGAGATGATAGATTATATGAATAGAGGCATCGTTATCAATGAAGATTCCCCTCTATTGCTCGATTCATTCTTAGAAGATGCATATGAATATGATGTCGATGCAATAAGTGATGGAGAGAGTCTCTATATCTGTGGAATTCTTCAACACATTGAACATGCTGGAATCCACTCAGGTGACTCTGCTGCTGTATTTCCCCCATATGTTTTATCAGATGAGATGAGAGAAAGAATTATAGATGTAACCTACACCATCGCAAAAGAGCTACAGATAAAAGGATTTATGAATGTACAACTCGCTTCAAAAGAGGATGAATTATATGTAATAGAAGTAAATCCACGGGCAAGTAGGACAATCCCATTTTTACAAAAGATGAGTGGTGTAGATATCATCAGTATCGCAGTTGGTGTATTTGAAGGTATCTCTTTACATGAGCAAAGGGTAGTTGAAGAAAATAAAAAAGTGGCTATAGGAAGTTGTACGTATGGATGGGCTATTAAAGAAGCAGTCTTCTCTTTTACTCGTTTTAGCCACCTAGACCCCCTTTTAGGACCCAATATGAAAAGTACAGGAGAAGTAGTTGGAATTGGAAAAACATTTGGTGAAGCCTATTATAAGAGCCAAGTGGCTTCTCATAACCTATTGCCAATAGATGGGAAAGTGTGCGTATCAGTAAATAGTAAAGATAGAGAAAAGATACTTCCTATCGTAATTGAGTTTATTGAATTAGGGTTTGCTATCTGTGCAACAAAAGGAACTGCACAATTTTTATTCACGAAAGGAATTTTGTGTGAAGTTGTATTAAAAGAGAATCAAGGAGAACCAACCATCATAGATCATATGAAAAGTGGATTGATAGATTTACTTATTAACACCCCAATGGGTAAAAGAGCACAATTGAGTTCACTTTCCTTACGGCAGGTAGCAATTTCCTATTCTATTCCATATACAACTACAATTAGTGCAGCAAAAGCGGCACTAGAAGCAATTAAGTATAGGAAAAAAGGTCTTATTGAAGTAACGCCTTTAATACATATCTAAAAATAGGGTACAAACAATCATTTTTACTAGAATCTTTAATTTCAAGGGATCAAATTAAGTAACAGCTATATTTTGTAGTGAGTCAAAAAAGGAGAGTGTTACATACGTAATAGGATGGTTTTAGTGTAGTGTGCTACACCTTAATTTTTGCCCAATTGTGGACCACTACTTTTTCACCCAATTACTTGCGTTGACATAGAGTAGGAGTGTATGGTATTTTTGCGAAGGTATCTAAGCTAAAAGATATGATATTTGCGCATAAAAGAGGTCATACATGCCTTCAAAAGATTCTAAACAGTCTCAAAATGAAGATTCAAAGCTGATTAAGCTTTCAACTGATGAAGTTTCAAAGAAAGTAAAGAAAAAGAATAAACAACCCTTAACTTTTTCAAAAATAATTACCTACATAATTCTTGCTGTTATTTCAGTAGTATTGATAGTTGGTGTTATCGTTCCCTCTCTTGGATCATCTCGAAACAGTAACTCTATTGAATTTGGTTCGTATGATGGAGAGAAAATTGAGTTTAAGCCAGGAAACTACTTCTACACTCAATATCAAAATCAGGCAAGACAAAACACTGGTAATACAGAATCTGCTGCATATCAGATATGGAGAGGGGCATATGAGAGCACCGTATTTCATACAGCAATCGAGAAGATGGCAAAAAAAGCTAACATCTTAGTTGCTGAACCTACTCTCAATAAAGCAATCATAGAAAGTGGTGCATACTCTAAAGATGGAAAATTTGATCTTGCTCTCTATGAAAAAGCAAGTTTAGAATCAAAAAATGCACTTAAAAAACAAATTGCTAACTCAATTCCAACTCAAATAGTCCTCACTGACATCTTATCTACCTTATCAAGTGATAAAGAATTAGAGTATATACTCTCTTTTGGAGATGAATCAAAAGCATTTGATTACGTTGTATTTGATGCTTCTTTATATCCAGATAATGCAACAAAAGAGTATGCCCTCTCTAATCCTGCAAATTTCTCATTATTAGATATCTCTGTTATCACAGTTGATTCTGAAGAATTAGCACGTGAATTAAAAGAAAAAATTACAAACAATGAACTCACCTTTAGTGAAGCAGCTGTTGAAAATAGCCTCGACTCTTTCTCAAGTGAAGGGGGAAAAGCAGGAGTATTTTACTTCTTTGAAATCGCTGGTAATTTTGTAAACAAAGAGGAAGTAAATAACCTGTTTGCTACAAAAGTGGGGAGTGTCTCTGATGTGTTTGCTTCAAGTAATGGCTTTTCAATATACCAAGTTGAAAGAGCACCCTTTTTACCAGATTTTGACGATACAGACGTCTTAGCTGATGTGAGAAGATATATTCAAACATCAGAACCTGGCATCACAGAAAATTATATTAACCGTATTGGAGAGGAATTTATCGCTAAAGTAGAAAGTGGCCTCACCTTTGAAGAAGCGAGTGAAGAGATGGGTTTCTCCTTCTACAGCGTTCCTCCAACAACAGTAAATGTAAATAGCTCAAGCTACTTGATGGGATTCAATTACACTGATACAGCTGGTTACCTACGAGCACTAACTAATGATAGTGAAAGCATGAAAAAACTCTACTCTCTTAATAAAGGGGAAATGAGTGACTTTATAAAGAGTAACAATGCCTCAATAATTGCAACAGTGAGTGAAGTAGCTACAATGGATTCAGAAACTTCTGATTATGTAGCGATGATTTACCCCTATTTAAATCAACAACACATGCAGCAAGACTTAATTGACAGAGTGTTTACAAGTGATTCATTTGAAGATAACTTTCTTCCAGTCTATTTAGATAGAATTATGGGAATAGGAAAAAACTAACTCAAACCAAATAATATATACTCTTAGTGAGATCTTCTTTAGGTCTCACTTTTTTTATATAGCAATTGCCTTTTTATCTTTGTCAAAGTAGACTAAAGGGTATGAAATCACCAAAAGAACAATCTTTGAACAAAAAACTTTTTGCAGCTGTAGATGCTAAGAGTGAACCTGGAAAACTGTTAAAACTCCTCATTGAAGATGATGAAGTGCAACAGATGCAAGAGTATGCAAATAGCGTTTCTATTGTGCGTCTTGGTTTTAATGATCATGGCCCTGTTCATATGAGACAAGTATGCTTAAATGCAATAAAAATGATAAATCTTCTCCAATTAGCTGGGATTCAAGGCTCCTTAGAGCACGATAAGGTTGGTAGTAGTGATGATTCACTTTCAGCTGTTATCCTTGCCTCATTCTTACACGATGTGGGAATGGCGGTAGGAAGGGAAGACCATGAACTATTAAGTGTCAGCTTATCTATTCCCATCATCACCCGCTTACTTGAAATTGTCTATCCAGATAATCTACAAAAAAGGGTCGTAATTAGATCTATTGCCCTAGAAGGAATAGTTGGTCATATGGCTAACAGAAGAATACACTCTGTAGAGGGGGGAGTCATCCTTTTAGCAGATGGGTGTGATATGGAAAAAGGGAGAGCTCGTATTCCCCTTTCAATTAATACAGATCCAAAAGTGGGAGATATTCATAAGTACTCTTCCCATGCAATAGAGAAAGTACTGATTGATAAAGGAGAAACAAGACCCATCGCAATTCATGTCAATATGGAGAGTGAAGTGGGCTATTTTCAAGTTGAAGAAGTTTTATTCCCTAAATTAAATATGTCGCCAGTAAAACAATATGTAGAGTTGTATGCAGGTATTACTGGCCAAGATTATAAACGCTATATATAAAGGAGAGGCCCATGATAGGATTTCTAGGAGAAGCATTAATTGATCTTATTGGAGGAGTAAATGAGAAAGGAGAATCAGTTTTTCACTATTATAGTGGAGGCTGTGCATTAAATGCAGCAACGGCTGCTTCTCGTTTACAAAGTGACGCTGTTTTTATTGGAAAAATATCACAAGATATGTTTGGTCAACAAATACAAAATTACTTTCAAGCAAACAACGTACAAGTTATAGATGCCCTAACACACGCACATGAAAATACAATGATAGGGTTTGCTAAACTTGACGAACATGGTGCAGCTAGCTATGTGTTTTACACTCAAGGAACTACAATCACCTCAATTAGTAGTGAAGAGATACTACAAGCTCTCTCTTCAATAGAAAAACTCGATTACCTACATGTTGGTTCAGCATCTATTGCTATAGAACAAAGTGGTATTCAAATTCTTGGTGCCTTAGAGCAGATGGAAAAGCTTCCCATGATCTTTTTTGATCCAAACGTGAGACCAACTGTAATTGAAGATGAAAAAGCATATAAAGATCGTGTGTTACGAATCGCAGCAATGTCATCAATTATAAAACTATCTCACGAAGACCTAGAGTTACTCTTTCCAGAACTCCCTCAAGAAAAAGCACTTAGCCTCCTTTTTGCAGGAAGAGTTGAGGTTATATTATTAACAATGGGTAAAGATGGCCTTAGATGGATAAATAATCATGGCCTCGATGTATCTGTTCCTGCAATAGATAACCCCATTGTTGACACAGTAGGAGCTGGAGATACAGTGAGTGGAGCCTCATTAACCTATCTAAGTGAACATGGGATTACTCATCCTGGTGTAGTAGATAAAGAGAAAGCGATAGAGTTAATGGATTTTGCTGTTCGATGTGCAGCTGTCACCACAAGTCGAAAAGGAGCTAACCCCCCATATAGAAGTGAGTTATAGATAAAATATAAAATAAATCTCCCTCTATATATAACAGTAGCCCCCTATTGTGGTATAGTTCGTTTGTTATGATAATAAAAAATGAACTTATTCGCAATATTGCTATTATTGCTCACGTTGACCATGGTAAAACAACCTTAGTAGATGGATTATTTAGACAAAGCGGAATCTTATCCGCCGATGATACAACAGATAGAATCATGGATTCAAATGCCCTCGAGAGGGAGAGGGGCATTACTATTAGCGCTAAAAACTGTGCTATTAAGTATCGTGGAGTGAAAATAAATATAATAGATACCCCAGGTCACGCAGACTTTGGAGGTGAGGTGGAAAGAGGCCTATCAATGGTTGATGGAGTTGTACTCCTTGTTGATGCCGCTGAAGGACCTCTCCCTCAAACCAGGTTTGTATTACAAAAAGCGATGCAAAATAATGCATCTGTAATTGTTGTAATTAATAAAGTAGACCGACAAGATGCACGCAGTGAAGAAGTAGTTGAGCATGTATACGACTTACTCCTTGAACTTCATGGAGATGAGAATATCCTTGATGTTCCACTCTTTTATTGCATAGGTCGCCTCGGTAAGTGTGGACTTAGTCCAACAGAATTAGAAGATGACCTGCACCTTCTTCTCGATGCAATGATAGATACAATACCAGGTCCCACACATGATGATGAAGAGCCATTTCAGATGCTTGTATCTGATTTGAGTTACTCTGAATATCTTGGTCGCTTAGCAGTTGGAAAAGTGGTGCATGGAAGTGCCCATAAAAACGATGAACTTGTTTGTATCGATAAAGATAATAATAAAATCCCATTACGGGTAAATAGACTTCAAAGTTATGATGGTCCAACCTTTCATGACACAGATAAGGTCTCTCCTGGGGATATTATCGTCTTAAGTGGAATAGAGAATGTCTCAATTGGTGATACTATTTGTAATAAAAATGAAGTAAAAGCATTAGAGCGAATAAATATTGATGAGCCAACTGTAAGTATGAAGTTCATGAAAAACATCTCTCCATTATCAGGAAGGGAGGGAAAGTTTGTTCAATCTACTAAAATATTTGAAAGATTACAAAAAGAAGCACTCTTAAACGTCTCTATTCGAGTAGAAAGAGATGCTGATAATGACTCTTTTATAGTTAAAGGACGAGGCGAGTTCCAACTTGCAATCATTGCTGAGACGATGAGAAGAGAAGGGTTTGAACTTTGTGTTGGTAAACCAACAATACTCCTTAAACAAGATAAAAATGGAAATACTATAGAACCCATTGAAGAGCTAAGAATTGACTGCCCAGAATCTTATAGTGGAATTGTGATGGAAAAGTTAGCAAAACGAAAAGGACTAATGACTGACATCACCTATGGCAGTGAAAACTGGGTTACGATTCACTTCGAAATCCCAACACGCACACTTATTGGATACCGGGACGAATTCCTTACTGACACAAAAGGAAATGGGGTGATGAATAGCTCTTTAAAAGGGTGGGAGAAGCATAAAGGTGAATCACTAAGTCGCCACACAGGCTCACTCATCAGTGATAGAAGTGGAAGTGCTATTCCATATGCTCTTTTCCATTTAGAGCCTCGTGGACGCTTGTTTGTGTTGCCAGGAGACCCTGTGTATGAAGGGATGGTGATTGGAGAGCACAATAGAGAAGTAGATTTGTATGTAAACCCAACTAAAACAAAAAAGTTAAGCAACATGAGGGCAAGTGGAAAAGATGAAGCTGTAACCCTCACACCCATTACCCCAATGACACTCGAAATGGCAATGAGATTTATTAAAGATGATGAGCTTATTGAAATTACTCCAAGCTCAATAAGAATGTGTAAAGCAATACTGAGTGCTCAACAAAGAAAGGTGTATGAAAGTAGAGGATTTATCCCTTCCTACGTACACTAAAAGGGGTATAGGTATAATCATTAAGAATGTGTGTTTCACCAGGTGATGGGATCGATGGAATAGCTCCCTCTCTCATCACAGTGACACTACTTGCAGCACTCGCCTTTTTCAATGCCTCTTGAACAGTATCTCCAAGGCTAATTCTTGCAATATACGTTCCTATAAAACAATCTCCTGCAGCTGTAGTGTCAATAACAGGAACATCCCAAATTCCAAAAGTGGTAATAGGGGAATTTCCCTTTTTATGCATCACCCCATCTTTTCCCAATGTGATAATAATTTGACACTCATTATACATCGATGTAAGAATATCTAAAGATTCATACGGGTCACTCGTAGAAGTGAGCCCTTCAGCCTCTACTTCATTTAAAACTAGCACATCTAAGAGCTCAAGGGGTAGTGATGTAACACTTTCATCAAAGGGAGCTGGATTAAAACAAATATTCATCCCCTTTTCTTTACACTTTCTTATGATAGTATCTAATTCATTTATCTCATTTTGGAGGAGAACCCAATCTCCTTCTTTACTTAAAGTGAGTGTCTCATCAATTTCTTTATGAGTAAATTCCTTATTCCCACCAGCATAGAGGACTATTGCATTTTGACCCTCTTTACTTACCTGGATAAGAGCTTGACCTGTGGGAGTAGTACCTTCTCGTAAAAATGTGGTATCAACCCCTTTTTCTTCTAAAATAGGGGGAATAAAAGCGCCATCTGGCCCAATTTTTCCAACATGATAAACTGTAGCTTCCCCAGCGAAAGAAGCGCCTACTGATTGATTGGCACCTTTGCCCCCAATGCTACGACTAAGAGAGGAGCTACTAATAGTTTCTCCTGGTAATACAATGTGATCAACTTTAAAAATAATATCAATATTCGTTGAACCAAAATTAAAAATAGGCATATACACACTCCATCAACTTGAAAGTAATCTAAACCCCATTGTAAGAGATGGGTGTGCTATAGGTCAATTATAATAAGGTAACATTATGCTCTTTCGCTTGTTGATGAATGAACTGGGGCCACACACTTGCTTGAACTTCACCAATGTGGGCTTTTTTTAATAACAACATACAGATTCTCGACTGACCAATACCACCACCCACTGTTTGAGGAAACTCCCCTTTGAGTAATCTACTGTGCCAATAAAGATCTTTTCTTTCCTCTTTATTGGTATGTGCTAGTTGTCTAAGCAAGGTTTCACCATCTACTCTAATACCCATTGAAGAGAGTTCTATAGAATCTTTCCTCACATGATCCCACACAATAATATCACCATTAAGACCATAGGTGTTATCACCTGTTTTAGTGCTCCAATCATCATAATCGGGTGCCCTTCCCCCATGTTTTATTCCATCTGAAAGCTCTTTTCCAATACCAATAATAAATATTGCACCAAACTTCTTTGCAAGTAATTTTTCCCTCTCTTCAGGGGATAGTGATGGATACTCTTTTTGTGCATCTTCTGAGTGAATAAAAGTTATCTCTTCAGGGAGGGTGGGAGTACACTGTGGAAAAAGCTCTCCAATAAGGAACTCTGTTCTCTTTAGTGCATTATAAATCTTATTGACAACAACCTTTAAGAATTGAAGGTTACGTGTCCCATCCTTCATCACATACTCCCAGTCCCACTGATCGACATAGATTGAGTGTATTTCATCAATCTCATCATCGGGTCTAATAGCATTCATATCAGTATAAAGACCAGTACCTTTGCTAAAATTATAATCTGCAAGAGCCATCCGTTTCCACTTTGCGAGGGAGTGAACAATTTCCATATGAAGATTACCCATATTCATCACTTCAAATGAGACAGGTCGTTCGATTCCATTTAAATCATCATTGATTCCAGAACCTTTGGGAACAAATAAAGGACTTGTAACTCTTGAAAGATATAACTCACCGCTAAGTTCTCTTTCAAAGGTATCCTTTACAAATTTAACTGCTCTTTCTGTGTGACGCGCGTCCATAAAAGGACGATACCCTTTAGGGAATTGACTTCTATACATCTGTTTCTCCTCGTATGAAACATCAAACATAATAATTATACATCTTTAATCATGTAACATATTTAGTCTATGTAAAAACCTTAATGCAGTACCTTATAAAAAATATGAGTAATCTGTCAAGAAAGAGGGGTCCTTTAATACGCTTTTATCTCATGATATACACACACCGAAGTATTCAATTAAGATAATAATAAGTAACCTTTGACATATAGAAACATACGATGATTGTAATATAGATGTATGTATCACACTTTAGATAATAGCAATGCCTCTTTATGACAAAACATCAACTATGTATAAATAATTAGGTATAGATTGATACCTAATTAATAAAAAAATAATCTAAAAATTATAACATATTGATGAACCTTTTTTTAGATGAAAAATATGTGAAATACCAGATATACAGTATAAGTATACCGATAAAAATATATAGGTTGTATATATATAAGGTGACAATGAACTTTATCGTAAAATTTGCCTTGCTTAGTTACAAACTAGCTTCTATAATGACTTGAGGCACAGGTTATAAAATGAGCAAAACAGTTTCATTCCACCTACAAAAAGGGGGAGTAGGCAAAACTACAATCTCAGGAACACTTGCATGTGAAGGAGCAATGCAAGGATTTAAAACGATCTTAGTCGATTTAGATCCTCAAGGAAATGCGTCTTCATGGTTTTACACCTCTCTTGTAAAGTGGGAAGTTGCTGATGTGTTACAAGGAAAATGTTTTGTTGATGAAGCAATCGTGCCAATTAGGATGGTAGAAAACCTCTACTTGCTCCCCTCCTTTGGAATAGGGGGATCTTTGAAAGAGTATGGAGAACGTGGTATACATCAAGAACCTTACGTAATAAAAGATTTAGTGAATCAGTTAGCAAAAGACTTTGATAGAATTATATTAGACTTATCACCAGGACTTGGGAAGTTAGAGACATCTGCACTGATTGCAAGTGATGAAATAATTACACCCATGACGCCAGAAATATTCTCATTAGATGGACTTGAGATATTCATTGAAGAATTGAAAATAATTAAAAGCAAATATACAAATGAAACATTACATAAAAAAGTAATTATAAACAATTATGATGGAAGAATACGACAACATAAAAAAATAATGAATGTTGCCCTTCAAGGAGAATATTCTATTTTTAAAATACCAGTTGATCCCACCTTTAGAAAAGCACAAGAGACTCACAGTGTACCTCAGCTTTACAGAGAAAAAGGGAAAGGATTAAAAGTTAATACTATGAAAGCAATTCAAGAAATTGCTTCAAATATTTGGAGATGATACTATGGCGTTAAAGAAAGATGAAGGAAATACAAAACCACATTTCAACAGCGTAGATAAGGCACAAGAAGTCTTTACCAAAGAGGTTAAACCACCTACAAAAAAAGAGAAAAAAACCCTCTCAACTTTCTCTATCGAACCATCTTTTAAAAAAGAACTTGAAGTGATGTTCGATGATATGGGACTTGGCTGGGCAGCTGGAATTAGATTTGCGTTAAAGGAATTTTTGAAAAAATATTCTGCATAATTTAGATATCTAACAGACACGATACTCATGCAATACTATATA
>CAYVRR010000005.1:0-55368 GCA_964453215.1 uncultured Spirochaetaceae bacterium
TTAACTAAAGGGCTAGAAAAATTGAGAAACACTGTTAAACAAAGAGCCTCTACAGAGACCCATTCATCTTCATACAGATGCATGATATACAGAACTGTATTCACAATTACATCCTGAACTTCTTCACCAAAGGAGCTACTTATCTTTTGTATTGCTTCAAGAAAGTCAGATGCCTCAACAAGAGCCTTGAATGTATCACTCCCTAACGATGCAACCAATTCTACTCCTCTTTTACCAATGCTACCATCAAGTTTAGAGATACACCTTATAAGGGGATTATCCTCCAAAGAATGCTAAATATAAACTTTCATATTGTTATCAAAATAAAGGATCTTTTTTAGGGGAAATTCATGCTTACCTAAGGTGACAATTGGCTCAAATGTAAAAAGTTCAAGTTGTGAGGGGTCTACTTCTTGCACTTTTTTCCTATGGGTTGGTCTTCCTGTTACCAACCTTTTGAATTGCAAAGCCCTCCTCATTAATATCGTATCCGAGAGAGCAATTTTCTTCTTCAGAATTTTACACGTCTGTCTATTTTGAGCAACTTCTTCTTTGAGTGAAAGATATGAAATATACTCACATAGATGGGAATACTTTCTCCAGGGGAAAACCTTTTTCGGGTAATACTTTTGTACAATTACACACAGGCCAGGATGAATACTTTGCATATTAGATGAGACGGAAAAAGAAAAATCTTGTAGAGGATTAATAAGAGACTCAAAACATAACCTCATCAAATAATAAGACCAAACAGTGAGGGCTTCTATAAAGAACTCTCTCTTTTTTGTGTGGTAATAGAGGTGAGGAGTCAGTAATTCGCTATATTACGCTGCTCTTATATCTTCAAAAAAGGAGGATGTATCAGGGAATTCTTTTAAAAACTGAACTTCCATTTCTGCAGGTATGTGTTTCAATTGATATTCATCTACATGATCGAAATTCCCAATCTTAAAAAGAGAATCACTATCATCTAATAATGAAGAACAATCTTTATGTGCCTTATGGGTAGAAAAAGAGTAGGCTTTCTCATAAGAAGCTATCATTCCATAAACGGTAGAATCTACAAGAAAGATAAGTGAAAAGAGAGTATAATTCTCTACAATAATTTTCGTAATGATCTTTTTCGTTAAAGAAGGGAAAGGGGTAGAGGTCAATAGAGATAAGAGAAACAAAAAGTCCCCTTCTCTTAATAAAGATGTTTGATAACTTCCCACTACTTGATAACACTCTCCATTAGAAAAGAGAGAAGCATAGAAACATTTTTGAAAAATTGTCTCTTCCACCACTTCATCATCTAACTCTGGTGAGTATAAAAGGGAATGCTCTTTAGTGAAAACATCTATTATAGTATATAAATCATCTTCAAACACTTCATATACTGTAAAGAGTGAATAATGAAAAGGATTCTCTTTCTAATAATATAACATCTTTAAGGAGAGAGGTTTCAAACGAGTATGAAATAATTTCATGAAAGAGGTAATATGATAAGGAGAACTCATTACACAGAGGATGTAGAGCTCATTAAGAACATCATGATAATTGTGCTGCCTATAGCGCTCATACTCACTTACGTAAGGGGGATTATCATCTACAAACTTACTGATTTCTTTATGACTTTGTGCATACTCAAATAGTTCATCAACTATCATGTCTAAAGCTTCATCAGCTTCATCACACACATTTGCAATCTTTTTTTTGCATTACCGCTAAACTTTTTCTTTTCCATAGGGATATGAGGATAAATTACTTTATCACCTTTAACAATAGATTACCTTCTTGGCACTTGTGCTGTACTTGATCTCACCTTTAAGTAGGTGGGGATATATATTTTACGAGGTAATTCATAAGTGGAATTAATCCTACTTTTTAGAATCTCTACCGCGTTTTGTGCAACAAAAGTCATAGGAACATGTACTGTA
This sequence comes from uncultured Spirochaetaceae bacterium, assembly GCA_964453215.1. Taxonomy (GTDB): domain Bacteria; phylum Spirochaetota; class Spirochaetia; order Sphaerochaetales; family Sphaerochaetaceae; genus SABI01. Next base: position 1,920 of record CAYVRR010000005.1, read on the forward strand.
GTTAAAGGGGGAGTGAGGTACTTTGCTGAACTTTGGTCATTAAAACCAACTACACTCATCTCTTTTGGAACCTCCACCTTTTCGTGTGCTAAGCGGGCTAATACCCCAGTAGCAGTTGCATCATTTGCACAATATATTGCAGTTGGCCTGTTGTCTGAATTAAGAAGTTCTAATGCTAAATCATATCCTTGAGAATAACTAAGACGCTCCCCTTCAAAGATAAGAGCGTCATCAAAGAGCCCCTTCTCACTCATATATTCGATGTAGGTTGTTTTTCTCATATCTCGACCTTGTCCTCCAGTATCTCCAATAACCTTTCCTCCAACATACGCAATGTGTCTATGATTGAGTGCAAAAAGATGATCGAGAGCGAGCTTAGTTCCAAGCTCTGTATTGATGAGAATAGAGTCAAACCGAGTTGCATCGGGACATGAATCAAGAAATACGATGTGTTTTGAAAATTCAGAAATTTTTTCAATCTGAGGTAAATTAAATCTTCCAATTGCAATAATAGCATCAATGCTGGTTTCAACTGATGGAACAAATTGATTATCAATATTGAGAAATTTGATAATATCTATCCCCTCTTTAACAAGCTGCTTTTCTACGGTTGTCATTAAGTAGAGGTAATAAGGATCTTCAATAAGAGCAGAATAATTATACCACTCTACAATCGCAAAAGTGAGGCGTGTGGTGACTCTCTTTTTTTGTTTTCTCATTTTTAGAGTAACATATTCTAACTCTTCTGCTGCAACGAGAACTCTCATCTTTGTTTCATCAGAGACACTTAAAGAGTCATCATGATTAAGAATTCTTGATACTGTTGCAATTGAAACATCTGCCTTTGCTGCAATGTCTTTGATAGTAGCCACATTTTTTCCTTTGATACATAGTAAAAATTTGATTCTTATCCTACCACTATTACCACAATAATCAAACCATTTTGACTTAGTTTTGAAAATATATCTCTATATTATCATAATAGCGACTTATTTGTAATAGTAAAATATTAGTAAAATTTAGTAAAATTTTTGTTGACATATAGGAAAACCCATCATATGCTCATAGATATCAAGCAGGAGGACCTGCTACACGATAAGGAGAAATTTATGAAAAAGAGTGTATTAATTCTTTTAGTGATTCTAAGCTTAGTCACCCCACTATTCGCTAGTGGCGCTACAGAAGCAAAAGATGCTGGACCAATTACCATATGGGCATGGGATCCTAACTTCAACATCTCAATTATGAATGAAGCGATTAGTCGCTATTCGGCAAAACATCCTGAAGCAACATTTGAAGTTGTAGAACTTGCAAAAGCTGACGTTGAGCAAAAACTACACACAAACCTCGCTTCTCGTACCACAGAAGGTCTTCCAGATATCGTATTAATTGAAGACTATAATGTACAAAAATACCTCACAAGCTACCCTGGTCAATTTGCCGACCTCACCAGCCATTTCAATTATAACGACTTTGTTGGGTACAAAGCCGACGTTATGAAATTAGATGGTAAATACTATGGAGTTCCATTTGACTCAGGAGTTTCAGGATTCTTCTACAGGACTGACCTTTTAGCAAAAGCAGGATTTACCCCTAAAGATTTAGAGAATATCACATGGGCACGACTTGCAGATATCGCAAAAGAGTATAAAGCCAAAACAGGTCAATACTTCCTAGGTAACGGAAAAGATGATGGTGGATTATTCAGAATCATGCTTCAAAGTGCAGGAAGTTGGTATTTCGATAATAACGGCAAACCAGCTCTCGTTGGTAATGCTGCATTAAAAGAAGCTATGCAAATTTACAAACGTTTTGTTGTAGAAGACCTTGCCCTTCCAACCAATGGCTGGAATGAGTGGGTAGGTGCTTTTAACACTGGTAAAGTTGCTTCTGTTACAACTGGTGTTTGGATTATTGGTTCAATTAAAGCCGCCTCAGACCAAAGTGGTCTTTGGGCAGTCGCTCCAACTCCTCGACTTAGCACAGCTAAATCTGTAAACGCTTCTAACTTAGGTGGATCTTCTTGGTTTGTTCTTCAAAATGGTGCACGAAGAGAGAAAGCGATTGAATTCATGAAAGAAATATATGGTGCAGATAAAGAGTTCTACCAAACAATTCTCGTGAACAATGGCGCAATTGGTTCTTATACACCAGCATTTAAAGGTGATGCCTTTGCTCAAAAAGATGCATTTTTTGGAAACAGAGCAATCTTTGCTGATTTAAGTAAATGGGCAGCCCAAGTTCCTAAAGTAAACGTTGGACAATATACCTACGAAGCAGATGCAGCAATCATGGGTGTAATGGAAGATTATTACACAGGAAAAACTACTATTGACCAAGCAATTTTAACTGCTGAAAAACAGTTAGTGAACGCAATTCAATAAAAATTAAAGAAAAACTCATAAGCAGGAGGCTCTCCTCCTGCTTTTTTTCTCATGGAGAACACGTATGGCACATGAAAAACAACTAAATAGGACAGGATGGTATTTTATTATACCTTCTGCAATCCTACTACTTTTCTTTATTGTCTACCCCATCTTTTACTCACTTTATCTCTCATTTACTACAACCAAGGGGATAGTCTCACAGTTTGTAGGAGTAAAAAACTATATTAGGATTTTTAATGATCCAATGTTTTTCCTTGCTCTGAAAAACACCTTTACCCTCCTCATTATTCAAGTTCCAATCATGCTTATCCTTGCTATATCCTTTGCAGCAATATTGAATAATAAGAAAGTGAGGTTTAGAGGGTTTTTTAGAACAGCCCTCTTTCTCCCCTCAGTTACCTCGTTAATTGCCTATTCCATCCTCTTTAAAATGCTCTTTAGTTATGATGGATTAATCAATAACACCCTTCTTTCCCTCTCTATCATTGATAGTCCATTACAGTGGATGACAACACCAAAACTTGCAACCTTTGTCCTCATCCTTGCAATGATTTGGAGATGGACTGGCTATAACATGATTTTTTACCTTTCAGCAATGCAAAATATTTCTGAAGACTTATATGAAGCTGCTAGTATTGATGGAGCGAGTAAGGTAAGAACGTTCTTTGCTATCACAGTTCCCCTCCTTAAACCAATCATTCTATTTACTACAGTTATGTCGACAATTGGAACATTACAGCTATTTGATGAGCCAATGAACCTCTCTCAAGGTGGAACAACTGCAAGTATGGTTGGACCAAATAACGTATTTCTCACACTCAGTGTCTACATCTATAATATTTGTTTCAAATACACCCCAAACTTTGGGTATGCAGCAACAGTCAGTTATGCGATTTTACTCATCATTGCGCTGTTGACCTTTGTCCAATTTACCCTCTCTCGTGATAAAGAAGAGGTAATGAGACGAAAGATAGAAAAAGAGACCAAAGCAATGATAAAGAGAGGAACAGTATGAAAATGAAAATAACTTTAGGATCATTCTTTTTATATGCATTTTTATCAATATCTGCATTTTTCTCAATCTTTCCATTTATCTGGATTGTAATTGGCTCCACTAATAGTGCAATAGATATCCAAAATGGAAGGCTCACATTTGGAAACCAACTTATCAGCAACTTTAGTAAACTTTTTGGGGACTCTAATATGGGTTTGGCACTATTTAACTCAGCAAAAATAGCTTTCTTTACTGTATTTTTATCACTTTTAGTGACAAGTATGGCAGCGTATGGCTTTCAGATGTACAAATCAAAAGCTCGGGAAAAAACCTACTCATTCTTCTTACTCACTATGATGATCCCCTTTGCTTCCCTTATGATTCCCCTTTTTCAAATCATCGTAGTATTTCGACTTCTTAACTCCCACTTAGCGATTATCCTCGTTGCGAGTATTAGTGTATTTATGATCTTCTTCTTTAGACAAAGTTTTGTAAATTACCAAACAGAAATACTTCAAGCTGCCAGAGTTGATGGAGCTGGAGAGCTAAGAATATTCTTTACCATATTTTTCCCATCGATGCGCAGTACCTATGCAGCTGGAGCTATTTACTCATTTATGACGAGCTGGAATGCATATCTATGGCCATTGATTGTCCTTCAATCAAATGACAAAAGAACTTCCACTCTTCTCATCTCTTCCCTCTCATCTTCATATACGCCAGATTATGGAGTGATTATGACAGGGATTGCCCTAGCGACCCTCCCTGTCATCGTGGTATTCTTTGCATTCCAAAAACAATTTGTACAGGGTATGGTAGGCTCTGTAAAGCAATAAGGATTACAAATATATGAATTACACACAATCATTAGACCCAAATATTTTCCAAGAAAATAGACTTCCTCCCCACTCCCTTTTCTTATCTCAATCTAGTGTAAAAGAGTATAGCCTTAATGGAAGTTGGCACATACGCTATTTTAATAACCCAGCTGAGGCTACAGACGAATTTCTCTTTAAAGAACATATAGAAGAGATGGAGAGTATCACCGTTCCATCCCACCTCCCTTTAGAAGGATTTGGAGTTCCTCAATATACCAATACCATCTACCCTTGGGATGGATTACATGAAATAAGACCACCAGAAATCCCTGAAATAAACCCCACCGCCTGTTATGCTAAAATCATCTCCATCACAGATGAGATGTTAGAAAAAGATCTCATTCTTCGCTTTGATGGAGTCGACTCTGCCCTCTACCTCTATGTAAATGGAACATATGTTGGCTATAAAGAGGATAGCTTTACTCCAGGTGAGTTCCTCATTACTCAATTTTTACATGAAGGGAAAAACCTCATCTCTGTGATGAACCTTCGCTACTGCACAGGGAGCTGGCTCGAAGACCAAGATTTTTGGCGCTTACCTGGAATTTTTAGAGATGTAACATTATTAGAGTGTAACAAAAATCGGATACTAGATATCTTCATTAAACCAACTCTCAATGAGGAGCTCACAGTTGGCACCGTAGAGGTAAATGTGACTGCCCTCTTTGAAAATGAATATACCACCCACTTCTTCATAGATGAAAAAGAGTACACTCTTAGCCATTTCACTATAGAAAACCCACTTCTTTGGAGTGCTGAAGAGCCCAATTTATATACCTACAGACTTGAAGTGAGGGTACATGGGACAACAGTAGAAACAATAACGGGACACTTTGGTTTTAGAAGAATTGAGATAATTGGTAAAACTGTTTTTCTGAATGGAAAAAGACTCATCTTACGGGGAGTAAATCGACATGAAATAGATCCCTATACAGGGCGAACAATTTCAAAAGAACTCATTAAAAAAGATATTTTATTGATGAAACAAAACAATATTAACGCCCTTAGAACAAGTCACTACCCCAATCACCCATATGTATATGAACTGTGTGACACATTAGGAATCTACATGATGGATGAGATAAACTTAGAAACACATGGAACGTGGATGATAGCGGGCAAGGGGGAGAAAAAGTGGTACACCATACCAGATGATAAAATAGAGTGGAGAGGTGCTGTATTAGACAGAGCTGCCTCAATGGCAATGAGAGATAAAAACCACCCCTCTATTCTCTTCTACTCATGTGGAAATGAGAGCTTTGGAGGCTCTATTATCGATGAAGTTGCCACCTACTTAAGAAGCTTAGATGATAATAAACTCATCCACTATGAAGGGCTCTTTTTCGATAGGCGTTATAACAACTCAAGTGATGTAGAGAGCAGAATGTATGCGAAAGTTGAAGAAGTTAAAGAATATCTCGATTCAGGTGATAAACCAATCTTACTCTGTGAATATGCCCATGCGATGGGTAACAGTATGGGTAACCTTGATGAATATGTGAATTTAGAAGAGTATTCAAACAGCTACGCGGGTGGATTTATTTGGGACTTTGTAGATCAAAATCTTATTATTGATGGTAAAGAGCGAGCAGGACTATTTTTGAGCTATCCAACAGATGGATATTTTTGTATTAATGGAATTGTTGATGGACACAGAAGGCCATCTGCGAAGTTAGAGCAGGTAAAGTATTCATATCGTCCAGTAGATATCATCATCGATACAAACACACTAACAATCATAAATAAAAATCTATTTACCACAACAGACCAATACACCTTTAGATATACCTACACAGAAGATGGAGAAGTGAGTGAAACTGGAGAATTTAAAATCTCTATAGAGCCACTACACCATCAATCTATTCCTATTCCTACACGAACACATATTTCAGATAAAGAACTACAACTTATAGTATCAGTAGAACTAAGAAGTGATACTAGTTGGGCAAAAAAGGGGCACTCTATTGTACGAATAGGGAAAGTTCTTACAGAAGCTACACCCTATAAGAGAAAAGAGGCACTTGAACCATTAATTCATGGAGATATGCATACAGGATACAGAATAGGGGACTATTCATTCCTTATTCACCACCATCTAGGACATATAGTTGCAATGCAATATAAGGATAAGAACCTCTTGCGCTCACCCGTAAAAATTGAGTTTTGGAGAGCTCCAACAGATAATGACATTGGAGTGAACCCCCTTTTATCATTCATGGAGTGTAAACTTGCTTCTCTTTATCAAGTGGCAACACAATACGAAAGAAAAGAGAATACGTACTACACAACAATTCAATGTGGCCCCTATGCGATACCCGTTATCTACTATTTTTATAAAAACACGATAATAATTGAGATAGAGAGCCCCGAGTTTGACCACTACATCCCCAATTTTGGCATCTCTTTTAGCATTGACAACTCATTTAGAAACGTGAGCTATTATGGAAATGAGATGATGGAGAGCTACCGAGATAGAAAAGGGGGAAGTGTTTTAAAGAGAGTTACATTTGACCCATACAGAGATCAAAGATCTTACCTCCATCCCCAAGAGTATGGAAATAGAGTTGATGTAAGAGAACTTAGTCTCCAAAATGAGGTGGGACAAACGATAAACATCAAGGCAAACAGGCCTTTTGAATGCTCTGTAATCCCTTATAGCTCCCACGAACTTGAGAACGCTACGTATGTAGATGAGCTACCCTCTACAAAAAACCTCCATGTGCGCATACTAGAGGGACAAAGTGGAGTGGGAGGAGATGACTCGTGGGGAGCACCAGTACATGAAAAGTATCGCTATAGAGGGCCCAAAGAGAAGTGGATAGTTGAAATTGAGATATGTGGATAACCAATTTTCCACATCCATAAATCTTTTGGGGGGAAAGGGGTTTTTATCTCTTTCTCCCCTTTTTATATTAATCCTCTCTTACCCTTGTAGTAGATTCTCTTATAATTAACTTGCTCATATATTCAACCCGTGTTACTGCACTACTGTCAAACTCATTACCATCAACTTTTCTTATTTTATTGGCAACAAGCTCCATTGCCCTTTTACCACGCTGAATAATTGAGTGATCTACTGTAGTGAGGGGTATTCTATTGTATTGAGAGGGGTAAATGTTATCAAAACCACACACACTAATATGTTCTGGAATAGGGAGGTTTGCTTCATGTATCGCATTCACAACTCCATATGCAACCATATCGTTAATAGCAACAATTGCAGTAACTTCTGGATGTTCTTCTAACATCTTTTTCGTAAGTGTATACCCAGTAAGGTGCTCGATGTTTAAGACTTGCAGTTCTTGAATGCTAGAAACATGCGATGAATAGATGAGCACATCTTTTTTGGGATACTTCTCATGATATGCTTTTTTAAGCCCATACAAACGCATCATCCTTGCACTATGCTCCCTATTTAAACTTGTTGAAACATATGCAATATGATGGTGTCCTAATTCTATTAAGTGCTTTCCTACCATATAACCAGCTTCGAAGTTGTTCACATCGACAGTATCGATGCCAAGATTATTTTGTTTGTCACCAACAGCGACTATAGGAATTTTCTCATGTAAAGGGGCTATGAGGTGGGGCTGTTGTGGAATCATTGCAAAGATAACCCCTTTTACTCGAGGCATCATAGCGAGTGTTGAGACTTTTTGTTCCTTCACTTTATCCCAATATGTAGTGAGAATAAGTGTATCGAGGTGTTGCTCTTTTGCTTCCATCTCCATCCCTTGTATAATAGTTGCATAGTAGGGGTTAATTACAGAAGGACACACTATGAGAACAAGGGGATTCTCTCTCTTTTGTTTAGGAAGAGAATATCCTACACGCTTTGCACTTTCGTTGATGGTTTCTATTGTATCTTGAGTAAACCGTGAAAGGTGTTTCCCATTAAGAACCATAGATACACTTGCTGTAGAGACACCTACTATATCAGCAATATCTTGTAACGTAACTCTCTTTTTCGCCATATATTTCCCTCTTACATCATCTTTTTTATATCATAGCATATATTCGCTCTTTTTTTTAAACATTTTTAAACAAAAATAAATCTTTATCCCCACCCCCTTTGTTAATACAACGTACAACATATTTGCGATTTTAAAAATAAAAATTGACAAATAGGGACTTCTATCCTACACTGATGATTATACTAAAACAGATTAAAAATAGTGTAAGCCGTTTAATATTGCTTAACTTATATTTACATTCTGTACAAAAAGGATCGGAGGAAACGATGAAAAAACTATTGTTAGTTCTCATGATTAGTGTGCTCGCACTCTCTGTTGTTGTAGCACAAGGAGCTCAAGAAACAAAAGGAGATGATTATTCTCTTGTTTTAAAGATGTCTCACGTGTTTGCCCCAGCTGAACAGCTCACGAAATCTCTCACACTCGTTGTTGATAACATTGCAGCAAGAACAGATGGTGCAATCGAAATTCAACAATTCCCTCAAGGGCAACTTCCAACCTATAAAGATGGTGTTGAACAAGTAGCTCGTGGTTCTAAATTTATTAGCGTAGAAGACCCTTCTTACTTAGGTGACTATGTTGCAGACTTTAATGCACTTGTTGGCCCTATGCTCTATAAATCATTTGATGAGTATGAATACATGATTCAAACAGATTTGGTAAAGGGAATGCTTAAAGAACTAGAAGAAAAGCACAGAATCAAAGTATTAGCACTCGATTATATCTTTGGGTTCAGAAACTTTAAAACAAACAGAGTTATACGTACTCCAGAAGATCTTAAAGGGATGAAAATAAGGACACCTGGTAGCCAATTGTTCATTGACACAATCAATTCAATGGGAGCAAATGCTACCCCACTCCCATTTGGTGAAACTCTTAGTGCCGTGCAACAAGGTGTTGTTGATGGACTAGAAGGAACAATGGATGCCTATGGATCTAATGGAAGCGCAGAAGTAGCTAAGAATATGGCTCTTACTCGTCACTTCTTAGGAACATGTGGCATTTATATCAACGCTGACCTTTGGAATGAAATTCCTGCCAATTATCAAGCAATCATTCAAGAAGAATTCACAAAAGGTGCTGAGCAAATGAAGAGTGAAATTTCTAACAACTATGCCAAAACTCAAAGCATGTTAGAAGCTAAGGGGAATAAATTTAATGAAGTTGATTACCCAGCATTCGTAAAATCAGTTGCTCCAGTATATGAAAACATGAAGGGTGTAACTCCTGGAATTTTAGGAATACTTCAAGCTGAATTAGCAAAAATGAATTAATATGTATTGAAAGACAGGTCGAAAGAGGCGTGTGTGCTCATACACACCTTTTCTTTCGACCTGTATTGTGTTATTTGAAAGGAGAAGGGTCTATGGGTGCAGCTATAAAGAAGTTTTTTTCTAATTTTGAAGAAATATTTGCAAGTTCATTTATTATCATTACAACACTCCTTGTTATGATGAATGTTGTGTTGCGCTATTTCTTAAAAACTGGAATCTATTGGTCAGAGGAAGTTGCTACAGGCTGTTTCGTTTGGTCTGTTTTCTTAGGAGCAGCTGCTGGATACAAAAGAAAAGTCCATGTAGGTGTAGATATGATTATCAATCTATTTCCATCTACAGCTAAGTATATTGCCACTATTGTTGTTGATGCCATCTTGGTATTTATTAATGGCTACATTACCTACATCGCAATAATCTATCTCTCCCTCTCATACAAAAAACCAACCCCTGTATTAGGCATCTCATCAGCATTTATTAGCTCATCTATCTTGTTGAGTTTTGCAATAATGAGTGGCTATGCAATTCGTTTTCTTATTCTCGATATCAAAAAAGGGAGGGACTAAGCTATGTTAGCATACCTACCAGTAATTATGGTTTTTATTCTATACTTTTCAAGCATCCCAATCGCTTTTGCCCTCTTTGGATCATCCCTCTTCTACTTTGCAATTATTGATACAAGTAGCCCTGTTGATTTAATACTTCAAAAATTTGTCACAAGCACTCAATCATTCCCTCTCCTCGCTATTCCATTTTTTGTTATGGCGGGCTCTATTATGAACTATGCAGGAATTAGTAGAAAGCTTATGCAATTTGCTGAAGTTCTCACTGGTCATATGGCCGGTGGACTAGCTCAGGTGAACGTCCTACTTAGTATGCTCATGGGAGGAGTTTCAGGCTCTGCAAATGCAGATGCTGCGATGCAATCAAAAATGCTTGTCCCAGAAATGGAACAAAGGGGATATGATAAAGCATTCTCTGCTGCAATTACTGCAGCTAGTAGTGCTGTTACCCCTGTTATTCCACCTGGTATTAACCTCATCATTTATGCATTAATTGCGAGTGCTAGTGTTGGTAAAATGTTTGCTGCAGGATACCTACCAGGATTATTAATGACAATCTCTCTCATGGTTGCAGTTCACATCATATCAAAAAAAAGAAAATATAAACCAAGTAGAACAACAAAAGCTAAACCTAAAGAGCTTTTTACACAATCAATAGACTCTATTTGGGCACTATTGTTCCCATTTGGAATTATTCTAGGATTACGTGTTGGAATATTTACACCTAGTGAGGCGGGAGCTGTAGCTGTATTTTATTGTATTATAGTTGGGAAATTTATCTATAAAGAACTCAACAAGTCCCATATTATTCCAGTACTCAAAGAGACCATCTACGGAACAAGTTCTGTTGTACTCATCATTGTAGCTGCAAGTGTCTTTGGATACTACCTCAACTGGGAAAGAATTCCTCAAGCAATGACAGGCTTATTATTAGATATCACCCAAAATAAATATATGATGCTTGCTATTATCAATGTACTACTTCTTGTAATGGGAATGTTCTTAGAAGGTGGAGCTGCCCTTATTATTCTCGCTCCATTGTTGGTACCTGTGGTAACAAATTTAGGAGTCGATGTAACCCACTTTGGTCTTATCTGTATTGTTAACATTATGATTGGTGGAATAACACCCCCATTTGGGTCTATGATGTTTACAGTATGCTCCATCACAGGGTGTAAGTTACAACATTTTATTAAAGAGGCAGTTCCATTCATCATAGCACTTCTTATCTCTCTTATCCTTGTAACGTATATTCCAATCATCTCTCTTGCCCTACCAAACCTTCTGTATGGTGTGTAGTATAAATGTTTTCTTAGGAGATTCATGATGAAATTATTTGCCCACAGAGGCTATTGTGGCCTCTACCCTGAAAATACGATGCTCGCTTTTACACAAGCCTATGAGGCTCAAAGTGATGGGATTGAACTTGATGTGCAACTCACTAAAGATGGAGAAGTTGTTATTATCCACGATGAAAAAGTAGATAGAACAACAGATAATAAGGGCTTTGTAGTCGATTACACCTATAAAGATCTCCTACAACTAAATGCTGCAACCCTTTTTCCTCACACAACACCCTTTGCACCTATACCTAGGTTTGAAGAGTATTGTGAATGGGTTGCATCAACTCCTCTTATTACTAATGTTGAGCTAAAAACAGGAATTATCTATTACCCAGGTCTCGAACAGAAGGTGATAGATCTCATTAGAAAATATAATTTAGAAGAGAAAGTCATTGTCTCATCTTTTAATCCCCTCTCCCTCATTGAAACACAGCGATTAGATCCAACTTTTCCTTTAGCACTTCTTGTTGAAGAGCAAGGATTAAAGAATGCTGGATATGTGTGTAAACACTTCCAATTTACCTACTACCACCCAAGTATTAAAGAAATTACGAAAGAGGGGGTAGATGAATGTAAAAATCATGGGATAGATGTAAATATCTGGAGTGCTAATACTCAATCAGACCTTGAGCATTGCATAGAAATTGGTGCTTCTGGAATATTTACGAACTTTCCAAAAGAGATGAGAGAACTATTATAGTAAATTGATTGATAATCTTTTTTACCTCTAATACATATAAATCTATATTGACTCACTCGATGAGTGTACTAACTGTAGTAACAACAAAATTACTTATTTAGTACACTCATAAACGTATGAATACTCATTTCTGTTAAATATAGCCACCAAAACTCATGTCATACTCACACACAACACCCTTTAAAAAAAACACACCTTTTTTACACACGTTAATAGAATATGACACAGTACTATTTGTAACAATTATATATTTAATATCATTTTAATCACATTTGCAATCATTGCAATTGTGGGGCTACTTATGTACACGAGCTGTGCTATTGAAAGGGATAACGACGAGAACAGTTTTGACTCAACACTAGAGCCATACTCTCCTGTACAACTAACAAACTTTTCACCAATAGCAGCGCCATCACCTAATGTAAGAGGTGCTATCAACACCTATTTAGATAGCGCAGAAGAAGATGAAAAAGTTGAGCTACTTATGTCCCATACCCAAGGATTAGGGGTGTTTTTATTTTCAGAATTGGAGGCAGAAGAAACAACGCCCTACTCAAGAGAGTTAGAAGCTCTTTTTTACGCAAAACTTCAAAACGAAGGAATAAAATCTACCACACCTGATACTCAAGATCCTAATGATGAAGATGTTGTTCTAAATGATGTGTATGTACATAATCTAGAAATTCTACTTCAGGGTCAAACACAATCACTTGGCAATCTCCTTGAATCAATTACTTCTCTCTTTATCTTTGGAAATGCCCCTTCTGAAATCGAAGGAGATGGGCGCCTAGGACTATCAGCAGATATTGAAGCACGTTGTGATGCATGGGTATTAGAAGCATTGACAGAAAACTTAGACACCAATGACGCTATAAATTCAGAAGATCCACAAGCAGAAGCGTTCTTACGTCTCTTTGCTGATTTTACCCTCGACTATGAAGGTGGAGGACCTAGAGAACCAAGAATAGTTGATACAGAAGAAGTAATTGGAACATTAAGTGGAGTAGTGAATCTCAGTGTTGGACTAAACTTCTTCCACTTCAACTTTGGTTCAGGGAGAGAGGTCTATAGAATCCCATTCATACTCTCACTACAAATTCCAGAGTTTACTGATGTAGATGTAGAAGAACTCATTGAAAAAATTCAAGATTATGTAGATGTAGTACAAGATGATTCGTCTGAACAAGAAGATGTAGATGATGCATATAAAGAGATACAAGAGGTCCTATGGGGAAGTACAAGTGTAGATTTTGCAATGAATCTCCTCCTTGGTGATGGTAATCCAGATCCTATAAAAATATACTCAGGACAAGGAGCTATGAATCTATTACTTCAAGTTGTTGCCTCCTTTACAGAAGATTGATAAAAATAATAATTGTACTAGTTGCTAATATAAGGTAGCTGAATGTATGTAGTGCGTCATGTGTGAAACTGATGCACTATAGTCAATAAATTATTATCTCCTCCTGCGCTATAGTTGGGAACCAATAGAAGAAATCTCTACTCTTACCTATTCTCTTACATCTTTCCTATCGTAATTTCTCTTGCGCTCACACTAAAAATAGACTATGCATATATAGATGATGTTATATCTTTAGGGAGGCTCAATGTGGTTGATGGAGTAGCTTTAATATATTGTGATGAGTTTTTTAGTACGATGTGGGGTAAAACTGCTCACGGGTTAGTAAGATTTACAAAGCGATATGATGTGTTTGGTGTTGTTGATAAAAACCTTGCAGGTCGTGATGCCCTTGAATACCTTGATAACAAAAAATCTAACATCATGATCTATAAAAACATTGATGATGCTGTAAATAAAAGTAAAGAGGTAGGAAAGCCTATCACTCACCTTGTATTTGGAATTGCTAGTGACGGGGGACGATTAACTCCCTCCCAAAGAATAGATATACTACATGCAATACAACTTGGACTCAATATAGATGCTGGACTCCATTACTTCCTTAGTGAAGATAAAGAGATTAGAGACGCTGCAAAAAAATGTATGGTAACTCTTCGTGACATAAGAAAAACCCCACCAAGAGAAGAACTTCACAGTTACACGGGGAGAATAAAAGAGGTTGGTTCACTACGAGTTGCCCTATTAGGAACTGACTCCTGTGTAGGAAAGAGAACCACCGCATGGAAGATAATAGAAGCACTTGAAAATAGAAATATTACATCCCAAATGATTGGAACAGGGCAAACAGCGTGGCTCCAAGGAGCTACCTATGGAGTGAGAATGGACTCACTCATTAACGACTTTGTAGCAGGTGAAATAGAAAACGCAATACTAGAAGCATGGGATGCTGAAAAACCCTCCATCATGATTATAGAGGGACAGGGGAGCATCATGAACCCTATCTACCCAGGAGGGTTTGAAATTCTTTCAGCTGGAAAGCCAGATGTCATCATCATGCAACACGCTCCAAAACGAATAGATTATGATGGAATTTTTGATGCAAAAATTCATCCATTACAAACACAATTAGAAGTTGTAAAACTTTTATCAGAAAAACCTGTTATTGCTATCACAATCAATCATGAAGGGATAAAAATGAGTGAAATAGATCAAATATGCAGCAGCATCGAAAAAGAGACAAACCTCCTCACCATCGACCCATTAGTACAAGATATAACACCATTAATAGACCTCATCGTCTCTTACAGCAAAGAAAAAGAAGCAACCATATGAAAATCATTCATGTAGAAGCTTGGCCAGTTACCCTCACCCTTGTTGAACCATTTACCATAGCCTACTCAACGACTGAAAAGGTTGTTAACTACTTTCTCAGGATAGAGACTGATTCAGGCATTACAGGGTTTGGTTGTAGCGCCTTTGATGAAGAAGTAACTGGTGAAAATGAACATACCATTAAAAAAGCACTTACCGATATTGCAATTCCTATGCTTATAGGAGAAAACCCCCTCGCATACCGAGACCTACTTAGTAGAATAAATGGTGCTATGAAATCATCTCCAACAGCTATGGCCTCTGTTGATATGGCGATTTTTGATATCCTTGGAAAAAGAGCAAAACTCCCCCTTTATCAACTTCTTGGTGGAAAAAGAGAGTGCATCAAAAGTAGCATTACCATTGGAATACAACCAGTGAATCAAGTAGTAGAAAAAGCTATTAGTTGGACAAAAAAAGGGTATAAAGCTCTTAAAATTAAGGGAGGAGTATCCGTAGAAGATGATATAGAAAAACTTATAAAAGTGAGGGAAGTTATTGGAAATGAAGTAGAGATCTACTTTGATGCGAATCAAGGATATACAATAGAAGAAGCAAAGAGATGCATACAAGTACTGAGTAACACTAAGGCAAAGTTTATTGAGCAGCCATGCAATAAAAAAGACATTTCATCCTTTAGCACACTCAAAAACTCATCAATTCGTATCATGGCTGATGAATCAGTATTGGGACCAGAAGATGTAGCCACCCTCTACAAAATGGGGGGAGCAGATATGTATAATATTAAATTAGCCAAAACTGGGGGAATACAGAGAGCTCTACAATTTGATGCAGTAGCATCCTCAATTAATGCAAGAACAATGGTGGGATGCATGGATGAAGCAGGACTTGGAATTGCAGCGGCCCTCCATGTTGCCCTCTCTAGCACTAACATTGAGTATGCCGATTTAGATGGGCATGTTGAATTTATTGATGACCCCTCCTACCATGCTGTAAAAATCATAGACGGATATGTATATCCGAAAGACTCATATGGATTAGGGTTCTCATTGTAAAGAAAATAGCTTTCATAAAAACCTCATACATATAGCGACTTTATACCTTAGTAACACATTACATGGCACCCGTACATCCTATTTGTTCCCACCTCAAAGCGGGATTTGGATTACCCCTCCTTATACTTGACCACAGTTTCTTTTCTTTGTATTATCTTCATAAATTCGCGAAAGTAGCTCAGTGGTAGAGCTCCACCTTGCCAAGGTGGATGTCGCGGGTTCAAATCCCGTCTTTCGCTGTGAGGCGACCCGGATTACTGGGTCGCTTTTCTATTGAAATTTTGATAGGATGACATGGATATCACATAGTACTTGCCCATAGGGCTCTGCTATGTTTACTATAGATACACGAGCAAATATGAGAGGAAAGTAGATGATCGCTAAACAAGAAGTAAAAGAACTGGAAAAGTCCCAGGTTGAATTAGTTGTGACCGTAGAACAAAAGGCACTTCAAGATGAATACAATAAAGTCCTTAATAAGTACATGAAAAGTGTACAAATTCCTGGCTTTAGAAAAGGAAAAGCTCCGAAACAAGTCCTTGAAAACAAAATCGGAGATGGAATGAAAGAAGAGAGCGTCTACACACTCATCGACACAGCTGTTCAAAAAGCTATTGATGAAGTAGACAAAAAATATAAACCTCTCCCCTACAGTACCCCAAGCTTACAAAACGAGGAAGAAATCTCTACAGAAATAGATAAAGATCTCACATTCAGTGTAGTGTATGATGTGTTCCCACAATTTGATCTCCCTGAATATAAAGGATTAACCCTCGATGTTGATAAAGTCGTAGTAGGAGAAGATGAAATAAACGCTGAAATAGCTAAACTTCAAGACCAGAATGCAATGGTAATTGAAAAAGATAAAGAAGTTGCTTCAGGAGATATCATCACTGTTGATTATGTTGAGCTCGATGAGAATAAAGAAGAGATTGATGGAACTAACAGAAAAGATTTTGTCTTTACAGTTGGTAGCGGAACAAACTTCTACCGAATTGATGAAGATGTAATTGGAATGAAAAAAGGTGATGAAAAAGTGATCACTAAAACATTTCCAGAAGACCATGATGTTGCAGAGTATGCTGGAAAAACTATCTCCTTATCATTAAAACTTAACCTCGTAAAGGTTCGAGACGTACCTGAGCTTGACGATGAGTTTGCTCAAGATGTGAGTGAAGAGTACAAAACTGTAAAAGATTTAGTAGATGGAACCAAAGAGAAACTCACAACTACCTTAGAATCACACGTAAAAGAGACCAAATTAAATAGATTAATTGAATCTTTATTAGAAAAAACTACTATTGCTGTTCCTGAATCGATGATTCAAGCAGAAGTTGACTCCTCATGGAGACGCTTTGTTTCTCAAAGTGGCATGACCGAAGAGCAAGTATTAAGTTACCTCTCATTTAGTGGTCAAACTAAAGAAGATTTTACTGCAGGATGGAAGGACTCAGCTGAAAAGAACCTGTTAGGTCAACTCTTAATTGAGAAAATTAAAGAGAAAGAGAACTTTGAAGTAACTGATGAAGAACTCAATGAACAAGTTGAACTTCAATTAAAAGATATTCAAGATGAGAAAACAAAAGAATATTATAAAGAGATGATTAAAGATGATCTTCAAACACGAAAAGCATCTGAATTCTTATTAGAAAACAATACATTTAATGAGACTAAAGAGATTAGCTATACAGAATTTATGGCTAGCCATCAACACTAATCATCTTTTACCACATAGGGGGATTTATGGACAAACATGATACACCAATAAGAGAATCGCTCGTTCCTGTCGTCATAGAACACTCAGGAATTGGAGAGCGCTCTTTTGACATATTTTCACGATTACTTCGGGATAGAATTATTATTTTAGGTGAAGAAGTGAACAACGTAACTGCAAACCTTATTGTAGCTCAACTCTTATTCCTAGAATCAGAAGATCCGACAAAAGATATTAGTTTGTATATAAACTCCCCCGGTGGGTCTGTTACCGCTGGATTTGCTATTTATGATACAATGCAGTATATTAAAAGTGATGTACAAACTATTTGCCTTGGACAAGCTGCTAGCATGGGAGCGATGTTACTTGCAGCAGGAGCAAAAGGAAAAAGATTCATCCTTCCCTCAGCAAGGGTGATGATTCATCAACCCTTTGGTGGCGTTGGAGGACAAGTCTCAGATATCCAAATCCATGCAAAGGAACTGCTTCGTATTAAGCAACTGTCGATTGATTACTTCGCAGAACATACGGGGCAAGCAAAAGATGTAATAGCAAAAGATCTAGAGCGTGACTACTTTTTCACAGCGGAAGAATCTGTTGCTTATGGTCTTGCTGATAAAATTATGAACAGGAGCTAGCAATGGCAAGAAATACTAAAGTATGCTCTTTTTGCGGCAGGAGCGTAACTGAAACAAAATCTCTTTTCTATGGACCGGGTGTCGCAATCTGTAATTATTGTGTAGATAATTGCAACAATATGATGATAAATCAAGGAATTACTTCAGCAGAGGAAGAAGCTGTTTCTTTCTTAGAAGAGATCCCTACACCAAAAGAAATTCATGAATACCTCAATGACTTTGTCATTGGACAAGATGAGGCAAAAAAAGTACTCTCAGTCGCAGTATACAACCACTACAAAAGGGTGAAATTCGATCATAAATTCCGTCAAGAGGGACTTGAGATGGATAAATCTAATATCCTCCTCATTGGACCTACTGGAACAGGAAAAACACTCTTAGCAAAAACACTTGCAAAAAAACTAAAAGTTCCCTTTGCGATAGCAGATGCAACTACACTCACAGAAGCTGGATACGTTGGAGAAGATGTAGAAAACATTCTCTTAAAACTGATACAAAATGCAGATAACGATATTCAAAAAGCAGAGCATGGAATAATATTTGTTGATGAAATAGATAAAATTGCAAAGAAAGGGGAAAATGTCTCAATCACCAGAGATGTATCAGGTGAAGGTGTACAGCAAGCCCTCTTAAAAATAATCGAAGGAACTGAAGCCTCTGTACCTCCTCAGGGGGGAAGAAAGCACCCTAATCAAGAGATGTTGAAGATCAATACCCGAAACATCCTCTTCATCTGTGGTGGAGCTTTTGTTGGACTCGATAAAGTGATTGAAAAAAGAGTAAGTGCTCACCAAATGGGATTTGGTGCGAAACTTGGAGATGATTTTAAAGATAGTGCAAAGCTATTTAAACAAATACATCCAGATGATTTAATAAAATTTGGTCTTATTCCAGAATTTATTGGCCGTCTTCCTGTCCATGTTGCCTTAAATCACTTAACCAAAGAAGATTTAATGCAGATTATCACAGAGCCAAAAAACTCTATTATAAAACAATATACTGCTTCTTTAAAACTTGATGATGTAGATATCACATTCCTCCCTGAAGCTGTAGAAGCAATTGCAGAAAAGTCAATTATTCAAAAGACAGGGGCAAGGGGATTACGAAGTATCGTAGATAACATCATGATAGAGGTAATGTATGAAATACCTTCTAAAAAGAGTATTAAAGAAATTACGGTGACTCGAGAAGCTGTTGAACAAATGCGCCTCCCTTCACCAGATGAAACAAAAGAATTACCAGCATAATATAAGGGTAAGGAGAAGCATCATGTTTGAATATCCAGAAGTTGAACCTAGTGTATTATCAGCAATCCATGATGCTTCAGTTGCCATCGTTGTGGGACATATCTCCCCCGATGGCGATTGTATTCATTCACAAATTGCAATGGCTAAACTCCTTCAATCCCTCTCAGTAGAGGTTCACCTCGTTAATGCAGGCCCCTTTACACGAAAAGAAATTAGTGAGTATGAACCTCTCTTTGCTCGACATGTAGATTCTGCCTTAAAAGAAAAAAACCCTCTCGTTGTTGTAGTCGATTGTTCAACAATTGACCGCATTGGATATATTGGAGATGAAATTAAAGGACTCACTACCTTAGTAGTAGATCACCATGCTTCAGGTGATAGGTTTGGAGATATCACCTACATTGTTCCAAAATCATTTTCAACAACCCTTTGCATCATGCAACTCTACAAAGCACTAGATGTAAAACTGACTCATGAAATAGCAGAGCACATCTTCTTCGGATTCGCTACAGATACAGGCTTTTTCAAATTTATTGGCCCCTATAGAGGGGAAACTTTTGAATTAGTAGCTGAGTTAGTTGAAGCTGGGGTGAGCCCTAATGAAGTGTATAACCGTATGGAAGGGGGGCACACCTATGCTTCTCGCCTCTATTTAGGAAAACTATTATCCTCCACTACCCCCCTATTAGATGGGAAAGTGATGATGGCTATAGAGGAAGAGGGTGAATTTACAGATTACCTCTCTTCAGATAGACCAAGTGATTCCCTCTATGGACACCTATTAGGAATAGAAGGGGTGGAAGCAGTTCTCTATTTTAAACATCTTGAAACAGATGTGTGGGAAATTGGGTTTAGAGGATCACACAAATCATCTATTGATGTGGGTCACATTGCAGCAAGCTTTGGTGGTGGTGGCCACAAAAAAGCTGCAGGTGCAACTATCAAATTACCTTTTGACGCAATTAAAGAAAAAATCATTGCACGTATTGAAGAGCAGCTTAATAATTAAAATATTTATCTCATTTTATCATAACTAGTTAACATGTTATAAAGTTGTATTTTGGCACGCTTTATGTCTCCTTGTATTTTCCCAATACAAGGAGTGTTATATGAAGTCTTATTTTACTAAAAAAGTGTTGCAATTTCAAAAAGAACCACACTCAGAAACTTTAAAAGATGAGCTCACTAGCTACTGCCAGCTTGTAATTTACACCTACCCTGTCACAATAAAAATTATTCCCCCCGAAGATGCAGCTGATCTTCTCCTCTATGTTTCTCCTCGAATAGAAACTATTTTACGAACCTTCAGATATACAAACGTACCATTTGAAAGCTATATGAAAAAATTAGCATACCTACAGGCTCACTCATACAATAAGATGAAAAGGAGGGAGGCAAGACGTTTTATATGTGACTACATGAAGCATGAAGATATTGAGTTTTTTGTCAATAACCAGAGAACAGAAGCAGAACCTATGATGAGAAACTACCACTTATACACAAATTATCTCGATAAAGAAGATTTCATGTGGTCATCTGAAACACCTGTTTCACTCGAATTAAAAAAGAAGATGAAGATATCTGCCCCAACTAAAAAAAGATTACTCCATCTTATTTTACTCAATAGTGAACACCTATGTGCAACACAAATTACGTTTTTAGCAGATTTTCTCGATATGAAAGAGATAGACCTTGCTACAATGATTACACAAGCACTAGAACTTAGTGACAAAAGGGTGACGATGCATGAAGATAACAAGAGAATTAGAGATAATCATTTCTTTGAAAAAGGATTTTTAGAACGAGAAAAAGAGTATTTAGTCTCAATCGATGCCCATCCCTATTATATAGAAAGAATTGATCAGAAGTTAGAGAAAGAGAAAAACTACTTTTACAAAGCACGAGACAGAATGAAAAAAAGGCCAACTACCGTGACCCACTCAAGTGTGGGAAAAGTAACCAACGTTCCAAAGGGGACAGTCGATTCTGGACTTCAGGCACTCTATAAATATTTGTATCCATTAGTGGACGAGATAGGAGAAATGGGGTAAATTCAATGAATGAATCTATTATTTGCTTCACAAAACAAACACAAACGAGATGAACTTGCCCCCCTTATCTCTCCTCACATCCTCACCTTACCAGAAGAGATTGGGATAAATTATTACTATGAAGAGATAGCAAACACTCTCATTGAAAATGCATTAGGGAAAGCTATGCACCTGTATTCAATGAGCAACAAGATTACAATAGCTGATGATACAGGACTCTTCGTAGATGCCCTAGGGGGGGCACCTGGAGTACATACTGCTCGGTATGGGTATAATGTATATAATCGTCAACCCACCTCAACAGAGCAATGTGAGCTCTTGATAGAAAACTTAAAAGGGGTAGAACAAGAAAAACGTAGTGCACGCTTTATATGTACCATTGCCCTTGTAGTTAGCCCCCATCAATTCTATCTATTTACTAATTTTTTAGAAGGTTTTATTACTACTAAAAGAGAAGGAACAGATGGATTTGGATACGACCCAGTATTCTATATCCCCTCTCTTTCAAAAACTCTCTCTCAAATACCTACTGATAAAAAAAATGCACTTTCCCATCGTGGAAAAGCTACAAGAGATATGCTTACCCTGCTACGCACACTAGAGAAGGAGAACACCTTACTATGAACAATCATACAATTCCCAAACGAGAAGAAGTACGAAAAGAAGATACATGGGATGTATCTCACCTCTACAAAGATGTTGATGAGTTTCACAAAGATATAGAGAAGATAAAAGAATTATCTAAAAAAGCTACATCCTTTCAAGGAACATTAGATAAGAGTAAAGAGAACCTACTGCATGTACTTAATTACCTCACAGAAGTTGGTATCATTAGTGAAAAAGTAATGCAATACTCTTTTTTACGTCATGCTTCTGATGGAATGGATGATGAAAACCAACGCCTTAAAAGTATTGCAACCACCCTCCTTACAGAATTTAGTGCCCTCACGAGTTATATTGAACCAGAAATATTAGCAATTGATACATCTGTTATCTCATCGTGGCTAACTGATTCAATGTTTGATGATTACCGTATTATGGTAATTAAGATGCTTCGGTTCAAACCACACATATTACGTGCTGAGATGGAACATGTAATGGCCCTTCAAAGTGAAGTAGCGAGTGGCGCACATGATTCGTTCTCTGCCCTTACGAATATCGATTTAGACTTTGGAACTATCACAACAGAAGAGGGTGAGATTCCCCTATCACAAAGCACCTACTCCCTATTTATGCAACACCCCGACCAAAAGATACGAGAGAAGGCATATACTCAATTTTATGCTGTATTTAAAAGTCATGAAAACACGTTAGCAAGTTTATACAATACAAGTGTAAAACAAAATATTTTTAGATCTAAAGTAAGAAAGTATGAGAATGTGAGAAGCATGTTCTTATTTGGTGACAAAGTAGATGATGCTGTATATGACTCCCTCATCCAAAGTGTGAAAGAAGCCCTCCCCTCCCTCCACAGATACTACGAAATTCGTAAAGAACAATTAGGTGTAGAAAGACTTAACCACTATGATATGTATGCTCCTATGGTTCAAGGGGTGAAAGTAAAACATACATATGAAGAGGCAGTTGATGTTATTGCAGCATCTCTTTCACCCTTAGGAGAGGAATATGTAAACACTCTCACAAAAGGGCTTACAGAAGATAGGTGGGTTGATAGATATGAGAACAAAGGGAAAAGATCAGGAGCTTTTAGTAGTGGCATCTACTCAGGCCACCCCTATATTCTCATGAATTATCATGAAGATGTCTTACGGGATGTCTTCACATTAACTCATGAAGGGGGACACTCTATGCACTCCTATTATAGTGCAAAGAACAATCCATACCCTAGCTATGACTACACTATCTTTGAAGCAGAAGTTGCCTCTACATTCAATGAACAACTTCTTGCACACTACCTCATTAATAACACAGATGATGAAATAATGAAAAAATATATTATTTCAAAGCAACTTGATGATACTGTTGCTACCCTCTTTAGACAAACAATGTTTGCGGAATTTGAGCATAATATCCACACCCTTGCACAAGATGGGGAACCTATCACCGTAAAATTACTGAGAAGTCAATATAGATCTTTATTAGAAGAATATTTTGGAAAAGAAGTTGCTCTTCGAGAAGAGAGTGATTTAGAAGGGTTAAGAATACCCCATTTTTATAGGGCATATTATGTCTATAAATATGCTACTGGAATTAGTGCGGCAATTGCCCTATCTCAAAAAGTTCTTAACGGTGGAAAGAAAGAGAGGGATGATTATCTCACATTTTTATCATCAGGAGGATCTAAATATCCAATAGAGTCACTCCTATTAGCAGGAGTTGATATGAGCCAACCTAAACCGGTGAAAGATGCTCTTGGGACATTTGATTCACTTCTTACCCAATTTACTTCCCTGTGATGCAATTTTTCCAATAATATGACTTGACCAACAGGTGTAAATAGTGTAGTTTTTCACCTGTACTTGCGGCTGTGGTGGAATTGGTAGACACGCTAGCTTGAGGTGCTAGTGAGCGTGAGCTTGTGCTGGTTCAAGTCCAGTCAGCCGCAATACTTTAATGAGCTTCCTTGAAACATTTCAGGGGAGCTTTTTTTCTGGCTCATCAGATTTTTCTGTGGGGTATGCAATCCGTCTTGATGTAATATAGGTTTTGCTATTATCTCAAATCTTTACATACATATTTTAAAACAATTTCTAAAAACTCGAAGCATTCTAACACACCACTACGTATTATAAGTACTAGTTCATACAAATAAGTACTTGTTAATGACTATGATGGGGTAGAGAGTATCCTTAAAGCCTGTGGAACTGACGTGAGAAAGGGGAAACTCGTCTCTTAATATGTCCTTTATGAAGCAGGAAGTGATAAGTAGTTATCTAGACTACAAAAGCATCTATCTAGCTCAGTGGTAGAGTAAAATGGTAGAGTTCGTAAGAGCTCTAAACCGAGTTAAGGTTCTCATTCGAGCCTTAGCTGGGGTAGATTCCAAAAGAATCTATCTCGGGGTAGGGTTCGTATGAGCCCTATCCCACTTTTATATGCTTTATAAAACTTTCTAGGTCAATGAAAGCATCTTTAGAGGAGAAACAACTCTCTGTCGATAAATAAATCTACTAATTTAGGGTCAAACTGAGAGCCACTAAATAACTTAATTTCTTCTATAGCGAGTTCAACAGGGAGTGCATCCCGGTAGGCTCTTTTACTTGTCATACTATCAAAAGCATCAGCAATTGAGATAATTCTTACCTCTATGGGAATTTGATCCCCTTTTAGTCCATCAGGATACCCCTTTCCATCGAGGCGCTCATGGTGACTTCTTACAATAGGTTTATAGGATGTAAACATCTCAATATGAGAAATTATCCTCTCCCCATACACAGGGTGCATCTTTATTATCTCATACTCTTCATTTGTAAGGGAATTTGATTTATTTAATATTTCTTCAGAAATTCCAATCTTTCCAATATCGTGTAAGAGGGCTCCCCCTTCAATAACCCTGAGCATCTCATCATTAAAATCTAGGGCGTGAGCAATAGCTAATGAAATATTACTTACCCTTTGACAATGCCCCTTTGTATAGGCATCTTTTTGTTCTATCGTCTCTGATAATGCTAAGAATGTTGCTCGAGTAGAACTATCAAGTCGGGTAAGAGCCTCTTTGAGCTTTCCTTCCAACTCTTTTTGCTGTGAAAGACTTTGAAGCGTTGCAATTACCTTCTCATTTTCTTCTTTTGCATCTCTCAGGACCCTTTTTACACAAGCGACAAGAGATTCTCTTGAAACAGGCTTTGCTAGATAGTCTTTTGCTCCAAGACGCATTGCTTTTAATCCAGTTTCCAAATCATTAAATGCCGTTAACATCACAACAGGAATCGTTGGGTAGAGAGAACTCATTACCTTAAGGACATCAAAGCCAGATAGACCTGGCATTTTAATATCGAGAAGAACAAGATCGATAGAGTCACCTTGCTCCTCGAGTAGTGCTAGCAGTTCGCTACCATCTTTACAAGAAGAGACCTTGAAACCCTCTTTTTTTAGAAAAATATTAATAACCTTTCTAATTGACATCTCATCATCAGTATTTACTATATGTTTCATCATCATATATTTCTCCAACGGGAAAAAGAATCAAGCGAAAAAAGAAATGGGGTATGTTTTTTGTACTCATGATATTGGGAAAACATACGGGGAAAAATGAAAAGATCTTCAATAGTTATAAGAGCTAAATTGCACAAGGTAAGAGAAGCACAAAGGAAAGTAACCCTTATATCCCAATAATAACATACAAAAATACAATTAATTGCAGTATACCAAAGAAATCCAGGATGTCTAGAAAAGCTATATGTCCCTTTTTGATAAAGAACAGAAGATGTGTCATGATTCTTATGAATTTCTATAAAAACAGAATATATTAATAGTGATAAAAAAAACAAGAGCAGAGGAATAACCAAGATGAGTATATATAAAGGGAACACAGAAGAGAGAATAAAAGGAATATATAGATATGGAATTCCAGTTAAGAAAAATCCAATAAACAATACCCTCTTCAGTAAAGATTTATCATACAAAATCGCTACATCATAGAGTCCTGCTAAAATATATCCTACACTGCCTACTATAAATAGTTTGATAAATTCCATATTCTGTACATATAATAGTCTATATTAGATAAAAGTAAAAGTGTATTAAAGGATTATCAAATGATTATCGACATATCAACCATCATTCCAGCTGCCGCCTTCTTACTCTACGTTTTTTTCACCATGTTTGGCTTCCTCCAGTACAAAAAAGACCGTTTTTATTGGTCATTTCAACTTTATATGATATTTTTTTCCATTTGGAGTTTCGGTTCTATGATGATGCATATTAATGGCATGGTTCTGACACCTCTTTTTTGGAATAGAATTATGCTCATAGGACTCCTTTCTGCCCCCTTTGGCCTTATTCACTTCATTATCGATATTATTAATGTTCAACAAAAAGGTTTTAAAAGATTTGTAAAATTAAGCTATTTACTCATCATCCCCCTCATGTATCTCAACTTTACAGGAAACATTGTAGAGGATGCAGGATTTTTATCAGATGGGACATTTTACTACACATTAGCTCATGGTGCCCTTATTGCGTATTCTATTAGTTATAGTTACCTTATTTTAACACTAATTATCCTCTTCTTTGGTGAAAAAATAAAACCACTTCAAAGTGATGGGAAAAATGTACTCCTTCCTCTTATTGGTGTGTTTATCATGCTCATTGGTATTCTCACCAACCTTTTCCCTCATCTAGGGAAATATCCGATAGATATATTCTCATCAACTTTAAATGCAATACTATTGTTTTATACAATTTATAAATACAAACTCATAAACTACTCTCGAATAGGAATATATATCATCTATTCAACAATATTTATCATTGTTGCCTCTATTGTCTATTATTTCATCATCATATTTATTCAAAGTATTACTACTAATTTCGTTCCAGGTAATGCAACGTTTTTAGCACTTCTACTTGGTGTTGTAACAGCATTTATCATGTACCCTTTACGAAACTTGCTCGCGTATTTTATAGATAGTGTTATTATTCCAAGGCGACACCCATATCAAACAACAATTAAAAACCTTTCTCACAAGCTTACTACTATCGTTAATTTACAAAACTTGGGAGATGAAGTTGTAAAAAGTCTCACCTTAGGATTAAGAACTCAGTGGGTAGTCTTTATTGCTAAACAAATCGATAACAAAAATAATTATGCCCTCATAGCAAACTCTAAATGCCCAACATCTCTTAAAGAGGGAGATCTCATCGATTTCAACTTTTCTCGTGATATAGAACAAAAACTCTCAAAACAAATAAGAGAAAACAGCTCTGCAATCATCCGCACTACAGAAGATGAGCCCAAAATTGATGTAAGTCGCCACCTTCCACCAGCTGATCTACTTATCCCCCTTATCTTTCGAAAACAAATTGGGGGCTACATTGTTATAGGGCATGAGCATACAAAATCACTTATCTCACCAATTGAAATTGATGCTCTTGAAATCCTCGCGGCCCAAAGCTCCCTCTCCTTAGAAAACGCCCTCTCTTTTGAACAATTAAAAAAACAAGGAAATGAACTGACATTGAGTAAAAATAAGCTTGAAGCAATCTTTAATGGAATTGCATCCCCTGTGTGCTTGATAAGCATCGAATATATTATCCAAGAAGCTAATAGTGCAGCTGTTATATTCTTTGGAAATAACAAGAAAGAGCTCATTGGTTCCAAATGTTACAAAGCATTCTTCCAACGGGACAGGCCGTGCACATTTTGTAAAGCACTCGATTGTCTTCACACAGGAGTCCTTCAAGAAACTGATGCTCACATAAGTGAATATATCTACTCCTTCCAGTTCCACAATGTGAGAGTGCCTAAGAATGAAAAGCATGTATTTATTGAAATAATTACAGATATTACAGAACAAAAGAAACTACAAGAAGAGATGTTTAGAACAGAAAAAATGGCTGGAATTGGAACACTCGCAACAGGAATCGCACATGAATTAAATAACCCTCTTGCAGCAATAACAGGAACTGCTGAAATCATGTTAAGTGAAGTAGAAAAAGAGAACCCCCATCATGAATACCTTCACGATATCTTAACATACTCAAAAACAGCAGCAAACGTTATTAAAGAACTCTCTATTTATTCAAGGAAAGAGGAAGTGAAAGAGATGCAGAGTGTAGAAATTATTAACGTTCTCGAGTTTGCCTTAAGACTTGCAACACGTGGAAGTGATTCTCAAGGGATATTAGTAACAAGAAACTACCATGCGCTACCCTCTATTGAAGCAAATGAGGGTGAATTACAGCAACTATTTTTAAATCTCATTGTGAATGCCAATCAAGCAATGGAAGGGGTTGGAACACTCACACTCACCTGCTTAGTAAAAAATGATTTTGTCTACATTACTATTGGAGATACGGGGTGTGGGATTGATGAGAAAAACATTCATCAATTATTTACCCCGTTTTACACAACAAAACCACCAGGGGCGGGTACAGGGCTTGGCTTAACAAACTGCTACAACATTGTTGAAAAAATGGGTGGAAGGATTAACGTAAAAAGCACAAAAGGGATGGGAAGTGAATTTACTGTAGTATTTCCCCTTAGTGAAGAGGGGAGAAATGCTATTCACTTTAAATTAGTAAGAAATACTGCTGAATTAAATGATGTCTTTTTTATTCAAAGAAAAGTCTTAGTTGGAGAGAAAGGGTACCTTGAAGAATCTATTCATAGAGAAGAAGATGAGAAAGCAACTCACATTCTTGCCTTTAAAGGATTGCAACCAGTTGGAACAGTTTCTCTTATGACCAGTGACAAATTCTGGCCCCTTCCAATTGCTACCTATTTTGATATCGAGTCGGTATTACAATCCTCTAAGAGTGCTGAAATACTGAGACTCGCTGTATTAACTGAGATGAGAAATACGAGTGTCTCTATTGGACTTATCATCCTCGTATTCCTTCTTGCCCGAAGTCAGGGGGTAGAAGAGACAATTCTCGATGTCTTTGCAGAAGATACAAAAACAATAAAACTCTACAAAAAATTTGGATTTAAAGAAGTAGGTACCTATAAATCCCCATCCCTTGTAACAGTAATGACATTACAGACTAAAACAACTATGGAAGAAGATGCAAATCAATTAAAGCACTTCGTTCGCCCCATTTTTTCAAGATTAAGACCCCTTTTCGACTTTGGAGAAGATACAAAAGGAATCCTAGAAGAGATGGATAAAATCCTTGCCCCTGTTGCTCGTGATCCAAAAAGGGTAGAATGATAAACATGAAAATTATTGTGAGGAGTCAACTATGGAGCTAGATAAAGATCAACTCATTATAAGGGGTGCAACACGAAAAGATGCAAAAAACATCCTCACCTTTTTACACAAAGTAAGTGATGAAACACAAAACCTCACCTTCAGTTCATCAGACCTAAAAATGGGTGTTAAAGATGAAGCAGAATTTCTTGCAAAAGTTGAAAAAAATGAAACATTCATACTAGCAGAATATAAGGGGGAAGTTATTGGAACAAGCCAAATCATCATTCCAATCAGAGAACGGGTTAAAAGAACAGCCACAGTAGCCATCTCAGTATTACAAGCATATTGGGGAGTTGGTGTTGCGCCTCTTTTAATGGATAAAATCTTAGAAAGAGCAACTATTCTTGGTGTAAAAAAACTAAATTTGAAAGTGAGATCAGATAACATACGAGCAAGAAAATTTTATGAAAAATATAACTTTGTTCAAGAAGGTGAAACTAGTAGAATGTTCTTTATAGAGGAAAAATGGGTAAGTGGCACTTTGTATGGACTCGAGCTATAAATTAACCTAATTTAAGGATTGAGTGAAATCTGTCTCTAATTATTACCTTATTGTGGCTCTTATGTTTTTTTCATCCTATGTAGTGGCACCTCATAAGATGTTTCCTATTTTTTCATGTAGCTATTGTTCATATATTAAAAAGTGGATACCAATATCTATACCTTTTACAATATATAAAGAGTCAAAAATACATATTCCATATCTTTACCCCATATCTTTACCCTTTTACTCCCATTTTGAGTATCTTTATGTGATAAGAGATACAAGGGGGATACATTAAATGGAAGCATTATTATTAACAGGAACTCACTTTAACCCAACTCCTGAAGAAATTAGTCGATTAACAAAGAACTTTCCTAATGTAACTGTGAATATAAAAGGACAAAAAGAGTACACGATAGATGATGTAAAAAGAGCTCATATTATTGTGGGGTTCCCCAAGGTAGAGTATTTAAAAGAAGCAGACAACCTTAGGTGGCTCCAAACACCGAGTGCAGGTATACAAAGATATAGTGACAAAAATCTCTTCAAATCCCCTGACATTATCCTCACAAACGCTTCTGGAACCTATGGAAAACAAATTAGTGACCATGTGATAGGATCTATAATTGCCCATAATCACAACTTTTTTACATATAAAGAACAGATGGAAGAAAGGCTCTGGAAAGAGTATATTCCAACTACAAATATCTGGGAGAGTACCATCCTCATTTTTGGTTATGGAGATATAGGGAAACAGATAGCAAGAAAGGCAAAAGCCCTCAATATGTATGTCATTGTAATAAGTCGCACCATGAGAGAAAAAGAGCCCTATGTAGATGAATTTTATACAACTGATGCGCTAGATACCATCATACATAGAGCACATTACCTTGTTTTAAGTAGTGCAAGCACAGATGAGACAGTACATGTTATTAACAAACACAGAATTGCAGCTCTTCCTCATAACGCCTATATCATAAATATTGCAAGGGGAAACTTAATTGATGAAAATGCCCTCATTTCAGCACTACAAAAAGGAGAGCTAGGTGGAGCAAGTCTAGATGTAACAGAGAAAGAACCACTTGATCCAAAAAGCCCCTTGTGGTCGTTAGAGCATGTACTTATCACGCCCCACTCATCGGGGCTATCTAAAGATGTTCCATCTATCGTATTTGAGCTCTTTTATTCTAATTTAGACTTATTTTTACATAACAAGAAGATGATTAATGTAGTAGACTTTGAGCGGCATTACTAACAAAAATCACCTCCCCTAGGTTCACCAACATTTATACCAATTACATCTTTTATTGAAACATCATAAAAAAGTAGATAGTATAAAGGGATGAGGAGAAATTCATGAAAAATCTACTACTTACTCTACTAATAATTTGTATACCCTTCACCATCACAGCACAAGGAAATAGTGAACAAAAAAAACAATTACAGGTTGGAATGATGAGTGCTGTCGATATTGTTCCCTTCTATGTTGCAAAGCAGTTAGGATACTTTGAAGAAGAGGGAGTCGATGTAGAACTCATCCAATTCTCCAATGGGCAAGCTCGTCAAACAGCACTACAAACATATCAAGTTGATGGAGCTATGACAGACATTATCTCTATCATAACAAGTAACAATAATGGATTTATATTAAAAGGAACCCTCTCAACAGATGGAGTATTTCCCCTTCTATCTGCCCTTGATATTGAAGGTAAAAAGATTCTCTCATCTGGTGTCATGGAAGTGAGTGTCACAAACTTTCTTTTAGACTCATACCTTTCAAAAAATCATAAGATAGAAAAAGTATACATTAACGACATCCCCACTCGCCTTGAAGCCATTGTAGCTGGCAACATAGATGTGGGAATCTTCCCTGAGCCCTTTGCCTCTATTGGAGCTCTTCGAGGGGTAAAGAAAATAGTATATGATGAAAAGGTGGGCGAGAGTGTCGACATCATTGCATTTACTCTAAGAGCTTTAGAAGAGAAGCATGAACAAATTTTGGCATTTCATCGAGCATATGAGAAAGCAATAATAGCACTAGAAGAAGGAAAAGTTGATCCCCAAGAGATATTATTTCAAGCAATTGATAACCTTCCTATCCAAATTAAAAATACCATTACATTCCCTACATACAAACGACCACAAGTTCCATCTAAAGAATTTGTTCAAGAGCTTATCGACTATACAAATTCTATTGTGGGGCAAGCTATGAAGGTAACCTACTCTAGTATCATTGATGATAGATATATACCATGAATCAACTTGCAAGAATTACTTCATTACAAGTCTCATATGGCTCCACAGCTGCCTTTGAAAATATCTCCTTTACGATAAACCAGGGGGAGAATGTTTCCATTATTGGAACCTCTGGGTGTGGTAAAAGCTCTCTTCTTCATGCAATAAATCAACTCATCCCAATTTCAAAAGGGAGTATTGAAACACAATTTGACAAAGAAAAATGTGCAATTATGTTTCAAAAAGAGTATCTTCTTCCATGGAAAAATGTAGTAGATAACATCGTATTCAATTACCCTAAACATGAATATATGAAAGAAGCCACCCTATTAATGAACTCCTTTTCAATAGAAAACTTAGCTCATCGATACCCACATCAACTCAGTGGAGGGGAGAGGCAAAGGGTTGCTCTTGCTAGAAGTTTGTTAAGGCACCCATCTCTTTTACTCCTTGATGAACCCCTTGCTGCGTTAGATGAACAAACAAGGGAGAAAATTCAACAAGAGATTAAAGAGTATGCACAAATTCATGGTATCACCCTCTTACTTGTCACTCACTCTATAAGCGAAGCTCTTTTTATGGGAAAAAAAATCTTAGTAATGAACAGAAAAGGGATTTCTCACTCACTCGCGAATCCTATCTATGAACACAAGGAGATGAGAAATCATGAGCAGTTCTTCTTTCTCCAAAAAGAGGTAAGGGACTATTTGAACAAGGGAGAGAAGAGATGAAAAGGGGACTCAACATACTAAAAGGAATAGGGCTCATCATCATCTTGTGGTATATTGCTGCGTTTTTCATCCATCACCCAGTAATACCCCTACCCCATATTGTAATAAGACAATTTATAATATCATTGTTCAACAATGAACTCTATCTCCATCTCGCCTCTTCTTTGTTAAGAGTATTCGTAGGATCTCTTGTTGCAATTCTCATAGGACTACCTCTTGGGATTATCAGTGGAAAAAGTAAAAAAGTAGATGCCCTTATCTCACCCCTCTTATATTTATTATATCCACTTCCTAAAATTGCCTTCCTCCCTGTATTTATGGTCTTACTTGGAATAGGAAATCTCTCAAAAATAGCCCTTATTACCACTATCATTCTCTTTCCAACAGCTGTTTCAATACGAGATGGGATTAAAGAACTCATGAGTGAATATCATATGCTTCAATCAGCTTTTCACCTCTCTAAAAAAGAGTTATATACTCACATTCTCCTTCCAGGAATTATCCCACGCCTTTTTAGTTCATTACGCATCACGCTAGGAATAAGTCTCTCTGTATTATTTATTAGTGAAAACTTTGCAACAACAACAGGTCTTGGCTATTACATCATGAACAATTGGATCATGGCAAACTACGTAATGATGTATGTGGGTATCATGACGCTTGGACTCTTAGGACTCTTTTTATATATCTCGCTTGAATTAATTGAATATCATGTAATTCCATATCGACAAGAGAATCAGTAACAATGTTATTTTTTTATCATCTGTATCAGATTCTAATTGTTAATTTTTCTTTTCTCACATATAGTAATTCGTATGAATAAACATAGAGTTCTTCTGTTGCCCCTCATTGGTGGTATCCTTTTACTCATGACCTTTCCCCTCATGGGAGTAACTCAGGCATACGAGAAACTTCCCTATGGGATAGGTGTGCAATTTAGTCCCTCCATTTGGGGTCTTTCTTACCACCAAAGAGTAGAAAATCATGCAATTCAGGGAACAGTAGGAATTATATATGATCCAACCCCTTTGTGGGATTGGGACTCTATGTTATCGTATGGAATAGCGATTGATTATCAACGAACTCTCTATGGAAATGATTTCAATGAATATCTTGGTTCTCAAATATATACGAATCTAACGTTAGCACATTCAGGAGAAATTGATATTGAAAATGATGAAGCCTATGAAGCAAAGATTATTGTAGGTGCTGGATTTGGAGTTGAAGTACTCTTCTTTCAAAATTTCTCACTTCCCGTAGAACTTGTCTATGAAATCTCTTACTCCCCTACACAAAAGGATATAACTAAAGCAATATCTATAGATTTAGTTCCAAAGGTGAGCCTACGTTTCAGATTCAAATAACTATCTATGATTTGACACAATGCTCTCCATAACTTTCTCTATCTTTTCATAAAACCATCGCTAATTAGCACTAAATAGAAGATACCCCTCATCGATGAGTTGACCAATAGGCTATTAAAGGGGTACTTTAAGGTATAATATGTACCATACAAAGGAGTGAAACCTAATATGATTTCCTATAAAGATCTTGGATTAGTGAACACAAAAGAAATGTTTGCCAAAGCAGTAAAAGGTGGATATGCAATTCCAGCCTACAATTTTAATAACTTGGAACAGCTTCAAGCTATCATCCAAGCTTGCGTTGAGACAAAATCTCCAGTAATTTTACAAGTATCAAAAGGTGCTCGAGATTACGCAAATATTAACTTGCTTAGAAACATGGCAAAAGGTGCATCAGAATATGCTGCAGAATTAGGGTATAAAATACCAATCGTATTACACCTCGACCACGGCGATACATTTGAAACATGTAAAGATTGTATCGACAATGGGTTCTCATCTGTCATGATTGACGGCTCTCACCTCCCATATGATGAAAACGTTGCACTTACCAAAAAAGTAGTTGAGTATGCTCATGCACACGATGTTACAGTTGAAGGAGAACTTGGAGTTCTTGCTGGTATTGAAGATGATGTTGTTGCTGAATTTTCTACCTATACACAACCTTCTGAAGTAATCGACTTTGTAAGCAAAACTGGTGTTGACTCTCTTGCTATCTCTATTGGAACAAGCCACGGTGCTAACAAGTTTAAACCAGAACAATGTACAAAAAATGCTGATGGAGTATTAATTCCACCACCACTTAGATTTGACATCCTTCAAGAGATTGAAGACAAACTTCCAGGATTCCCAATTGTATTACATGGTTCTTCCTCTGTTCCTCATGAATATGTAACCATGATTAATACATATGGTGGAGATTTAAAAGACTCTGTTGGTATTCCTGAAGAAGAGCTACGCACAGCAGCTAAATCTGCAGTGTGTAAAATCAATATTGACAGTGATGGTCGACTTGCAATGACCGCAAGCATCAGAAAAACAATGACCGAAAAACCTGGCGAATTTGACCCAAGAAAATATCTTGGACCAGCTCGTGATGAACTTAAAAAAATGTATATGCATAAGAATACAAATGTTCTTGGTTCAGCAGGTCAAGCATAAAAGATATAATAATAGTACGTTACTTTACAATAAACACACGGCCCCCCTTTGACGTGAACTCGAGCCGTGTGTTATACTAGTTAGGGTGAGGATTTTCACCTCACAAATCCATCAAAACGGTTTCGTTATGAGACAAGGAGAACTATTGGCTACTAAAGAACTGAGAACTAACCGACAGATTAGAGCACGAGATGTACGTGTTATCGATGCTGATGGCAACCAATTGGGTGTAATAAGTACCCTAAGTGCTATCGAGATGGCAGAGAATGTAGGACTTGACCTCGTAGAAGTGTCACCTAATGCTAATCCACCAGTTTGTAAAATTATTGATTACGGAAAGTATCGATATGAACAGGAAAAACGGACTCGAGAAGCTAAAAAGAATCAAACGGTTATTAAACTAAAAGAAATCAGAATGCAACCTAAAATTGAGAGCCATGATATGGCGTTCAAAACAAAAGCTATTGGTGACTTTTTGTTAGAAGGGAACAAAGTAAAAATCTCTGTTCGATTCCGTGGTCGTGAGCTTGCTCACACAGAACTTGGTAAAGTTGTTCTCGATAATATCCTAGACTTATTAAGTCAAAGGGAAGATGTTGCCTTTAACCTTGATCGACCAGCGATGATGGAAGGTAGGATGATGAGTCTCATCGTAAGTCCTGCCAAAAAGAAATAATACTATATCCCCTGTATAGGGGTATAAATACGAGTAGCTCCAAGGGAATCTTGTTCCTTGAGGGCACAAAGAGGTTTATTATGCCAAAAATGAAAACAAGAAAATCTGCTGCTAAGCGGTATTCTGTTACTGGGACTGGGAAAGTTCGCTACAAAAAGCAAGGACTCCGTCATATTCTCACAAAGAAATCAACAAAACGAAAGAGAAATCTTCGTCACACAGGGATTCTAAGTGATGCTGAAGTTAAGAAAGTAAAAGTCTTACTTCCGTACCAATTTTAAGGGGAGGATGGAAATATGCCACGAGCAGTAGATGGAACGAAACACAAGGACAGAAGAAAGAAAATTCTCGATCAAGCTAAAGGGTATTGGGGACGAAGAAGTACTAATTACCGTGTAGCGAAAGATGCTGTTGCAAAAGCAGGTCAATATGCGTATCGGGACAGACGCAACCGAAAAAGAGAATTTAGAAGACTCTGGATTGCAAGAATTTCTGCAGGCGTACAAGCTGAAGGACTAAACTACTCCACCTTTATGCACGGATTAAAACTTGCGAACATCGAAATCAACAGAAAGGCACTATCTAATATGGCCATTGAAGACAAAGAATCATTTGCACAACTTGTTGCTCAAGTAAAAACAGTTCTTTCGTAAATCAATGAAAGCCTTCATAAGGAGAAGTTCATTATGACGACATTGGACAAAGTTCAGTTATTAGAGCAGCGAATAATTAAGGCTGCGATACTGATAAGAAACCTTGAAAAGAAAAATGATGAGTTAACTGATGAAGTAGAGGTACTCTCTACACACAATGAAGAATTGCAGAAATATACTGAAACATTCAGTGAAGATGCACGACTCATTGAAGAGAGCATCACAAATGCATTAGGACAGCTTGACACTATTAAAGGTCTTGATGATATTGTAATTATGGATTCCTTATCTGGCGATCTTGATGAAGCAGATAAGTTTACAAGTGGAGCTAATCTTGAGATAGATGAAGTCTCTCTAGATGATTTAATTCGATAAATCATTCTATGTTGACACGTATTGTGGACGGAACCCTAACCGGTTCCGTTTTTTGTATCTATGTGGTACCATGTAGATAGAACTTGATGTGTATAAGAAGTAAAGCACTTGTGCACAAGTGATGAATTATGCTAATACTATTGGCTGCGGTGTGTGCGAAGAGACATTCTCTTGGCTCAACCAACAATAATGGGATTCGGTATAGATGAGTTGAATTGCTTCCGGGGAGGAAACTCCCTTTACAAGGATACAGGATGCTCATCACCTAGTTTCCCCCTTGAACCTCAGGTTCAAGAGATCTCCCTCCAAGCGCCGCCGCAGCCTTTTTTCTAGGAAAACAAACAACCATATGAATACACAAAAATCAACCAACCTCCATCCCCAACTACAAGATATCGTGTTTATTGCACTTTCTAGTGAGATGGAGACTCTTAATAAAGAATTTGTGATTAACCCCTCTATCCCAGTTCCAGTTCAAATACAAGATGGGGAAGATTCTCTTGATCCAAACAAAGGAATTTCAATAGCAATGGTAGCATCTGGCCTCATCAAAGTAATTGCCTACCAATTTGATCATGAACATATCTCTTACTATAAAAATTTATTATTTGCCCTCCAACCAGAAATCGTACAAGAGTTGCAAATAGGAGCTGTGAGTAAAGCGAAGGTGGGAGAGATTGATTTTGCTATAGAACTCACCCTTGCAGCACTTCACCTCAACGATCAAATTCCTGAACTCTTTGTAAATGTCGCAACCCTCTATGCAAAGAAAGCACACATCGCTAAAGAGAAAGAAGATCATGAAAAGTATGACTACTATGCAAAAAAGCAGCTTGACATCCTCCATCAAGGAATTACTATTCATCCACTTAGCCATCTCTTATTAAGTGAATATGGCCTTGTGCACCTGTTTCATGGCAATGATGAAATAGCACTTGAATACCTAAAGAAATATCTTAAAGTTGCTCCAAAAGATGATAAAAAAGAGATTATTGAAAAACAAGTTACTGCGTTGCAACAACAAGCAGATAGTGAAAGAACCCTACAAGAAGCATTTGATGAGATGCAATTAGGAAACGATCAAACAGCACTTACATTAATCACCTCCTTTTTAGAGACAAACCCCAATAATTGGTCAGGCCACTTTATTAAAGGGTGGGCAATGAGGCGCCTTATGGACTATCAAGGGGCGAAAGAATCATTCTTACAGGCCCTCTCCCTTGGTGCGAACAATGCTGATATCTATAATGAACTCTCAATTTGTGCCCTTGAAACAGGAGAAAAAGAATTAAGTAAAGATTATTTAGAGATTGCGTTAGAACTTGAAGAAGATAACATGACCATCCTTAGTAACCTCGCTTTTCTTTTAATGGAAGATGAACAGTACAATAAAGTGGCAGATCTTTTGCTACGGGCAAAAGAGATTGACCCAATAGATCCCCTCATTGAACAGCTGATGAGGCAACTAAAAAATCAAAGTGGTATAGATTTAACTGCTGATGAGGATATCATCGATGGATAAATTACAGCAATTTAGGACTAAAAGTGCCACAGAGACCAAAGACCTTGGCTTTAGGATCGGAAAACATCTTAAAGGGGGCACTGTTATCTCCCTAAGAGGTACTCTTGGTTCTGGTAAAACAGTTATCGCTAAAGGAATAGCTAAAGCTTTAGGGATAACAGAAGCGATAGTGAGTCCAACCTTTACCCTTATTCAAGAATATAGTGGAGTCCTCCCCCTTATCCATATGGATTTATATAGAATTGATGGTGTTGAAGATTTTGAAGGGATTGGGGGAGAAGAGCTTTTGTACCAAGATGGGGTTACATTAATTGAGTGGAGTGAAAAGATAGATGAAATCCTCCCCCCCGCCACAATCACACTGCTGATAGAGATTCAAGAAAATGGTGATAGACTCATTACATTAAAAGGATTACAACTATGAACACCTTAGCTATCGACAGCTCTCACGACGTTATTCACCTCGCCCTTAAAACAGATAAGAAACACTACTCTATCTCCTATACCATTGGTAGGAGATACACAGAAGAACTTATGATGTTACTAGAAGAGGCCTTAAAAAGATGTGAATTAAGATATAAAGATCTTGATCTATTGGTTTGTTCAAAAGGACCTGGATCTTTTACTGGTCTTCGTGTAGCGATGGCCACCATGAAAGGGATCTCACTTGCACTTAATATCCCATATGTGAGTATTTCAACGTTAGAAACTTTCTCATACCCCCTAACACATACTCATCACCCTCTATTAGTTGTACTCGATGCAAAAAAGCAGCGCTATTATGGAGCTCTCTTTGAAAAAGGAGTGAGAAAAACTGACGATTTAGATCTCACTATTGAGCAACTATGTAACTTAGTCACAAAGTATGAATTTGTTATTATAAGTGGACCAGATGCGAAAACAGTGTTAGATAAAATGAATGCTATTGGAGATAAATTTGCTTCTTTTCCAACTCTAATATTGGATAATATTCAAAATAGAGACTATGGGCCTGCAATGATTGTCCTAGGGGAAGCACAATTTAAGAGTGTTGGAAAAGATGATATCACAAGTGGTCCAACCTATGTACGTTTAAGCGATGCTGAGGTATCTTTAAAAGAGAACAGACAAATATAACTAAATAGATTAGAGGTAAACCCATGAGCAAAGATGTAGAAAAAAAAGTTGACATGATAATTATTGGAGGAGGTCCTGCTGGCCTATCAGCAGCACAATATGCTGCAAGAGCTAATTTACAGGCATATGTGATAGAAGAGATGGCTCCAGGTGGCACAACATTATTAGTTGACGATTTAGAAAACTATCCTGGGTTTGATGAACCTATTAGTGGGTTTGAATTATCTGATAAATTCTCAAAACAGGCTGAAAAGTTTGGAGCAAAGATTATTCTTTCTACTGTTGAAGCAATTACTCACAACAGTGATGGCTCATTTACCGTAAAAGCGAGTGATGAAGATTACACAGTTCCTGTTGTAATCATGTCTACAGGTGCTAAAAAGAAGGAACTTGGTGTTCCTGGTGAAAAAGAGTATCAAGGGCGTGGTGTTTCCTACTGTGCAACATGTGATGGACCTTTCTTTAGAAATAAGAGAATTCTTGTAGTAGGAGGAGGCGATAGCGCTGTTGGAGAATCCCTCTTTCTTTCAAAAATTACAGACAAAGTAACCATCATTCATAGAAAGGATCGCTTCAGAGCACAAAGATCCTTAGCAACTATGGTTGCACATGATCCACACATAGAG
The DNA here is from genome assembly GCA_964453215.1 of uncultured Spirochaetaceae bacterium. Taxonomy (GTDB): domain Bacteria; phylum Spirochaetota; class Spirochaetia; order Sphaerochaetales; family Sphaerochaetaceae; genus SABI01. The sequence continues at coordinate 42,250 of CAYVRR010000005.1, forward strand.
ACTCGTTTCATGACAACGCTCAATGAAATTAAAGGAGATGGCTCAAAAGTAACGAGTGTATCTCTTCATGATATTGAAAAAGATATCGATTATGATGAAGAATTTGATGCTGTATTTATTTTCATAGGAGCCATTCCAAAAACAGCTCTTGCCCCGTTTGCAGCAACTGATAAAGATGGCTATTTCATCACTGATGAGTTGATGAGAACTGATGTACCAGGCCTCTATGCTGTTGGTGATGTTCGTAATGGTCCATTTAAACAAATTGTAACAGCAGCTAGTGATGGAGCTATTGCAGCTCACGCAGCAGCAGAGTATATAGATGAACTAAAAGGACAGGTCTACGTCTAAACTCTTTGTACTTTATCTAAAATAAGGAGCGCTATGTAGGGGTGCTCCTTATTTTTGTGATACGTAGTGATTATCTTTCATCTTCTTTCGTATGGATAAACCCTTTATAGGATAAATCCTCCGAATTTCCTTGACCTTTCATGATGTTCGATGGTCTAATTGTGGTATGAGAATATTAATGATTAGTAGTGAGGCTGTTCCCTTTTCTAAATCAGGGGGACTAGCGGATGTTGCTTCTTCTTTATCAATTGCACTAAGTGAACTTGATAACGATGTACGACTTGTTATTCCAAACTATGGAATAACAGATTCTTCATCATTTGAAAAGTTGCCCAAAAGCATTGAAGTTTCCATTGCAGGAAAAGATGAAAAAGTAAACATATTATACAAAAAGATGAAAAAAGTTGGTGTGTATCTCATCGACCATCCCACCTTTAGTGAAAGAAAGGGGATATATGGGAATACATCATTTACTCCATACCCAGACAACCTATTACGGTACACTCTGATGAGTAAAGCAGCTCTTGCTTTACCACACATCTTAGAGTGGGAAGTAGATATCCTTCACTGCCACGATTGGACAGCTGGATTTATCCCCTTCATGGCAAAACAGGATGAAAGGTATGTAAAATCAACAACCGTGTTCACCATTCATAACCTTGCCTACCAGGGAGAGTATCCAAGACTTGATATGCTCATCACAGATATGAAAAGTGATGCGAGTATGCTAAGTGACTCGAGTGTTGATGCTAGAATTAATATGTTAAAAAGTGGTTTAGTTCATGCAGATATTATTACTACAGTGAGTCCAACGTATGCAAAAGAGATTCAAGAAGAAGAGCAAGGATGTGGCCTAAATTCACTCTTAAAGAGTAAAAATAACCGTTTGTTTGGCATCTTAAATGGAATTGATACACATGAGTGGAATCCAACTAGTGATGAGCTCCTTGAATATCACTTCTCAGTCGATAAGATGGATAACAAAGCACGCTTAAAAGAACAGATTCAAAAAAGATTTAACTTACCAATCAAGCCCGATGTTCCACTTATTAGTATGATAAGTCGAATAGCAGAACAAAAAGGCTTTTATGAACTTACCCAGGGCTCTGTAAGTCCCCTAGAGCAAATGCTCACTGAATTACAAGTACAGGTAATTATCATAGGAACAGGAGATAGTAAGATTGAAGAGAAACTAGTTAGTTTAAGCCATCTTCATGAGAATTTATCAGTTAATCTTATTTTTAGTAATGAAGCAGCCCACCTATTAGAAGCAGGGAGTGATTTCTTTTTGATGCCAAGCAGGTATGAGCCATGTGGCTTAAATCAAATGTACTCAATGCGCTATGGGACAGTAGTTATTGCACGAAATACAGGGGGATTGGCTGACTCAATCATAGATGTATCTCAGCCTCATGGCACTGGGTTCTTATATGATGAAATTTCAGGAAGTGCAATATTTGAGAGTGTACAAAGAGCAATTTCATTGTACTATGAAGATAAAGAGGAATTTGAGGCGATAAGGAAGAGAGGCATGGAGGTTGATTTCTCTTGGACACATTCAGCTCTCGAATATATGAAAGTTTATAACACAATTATAAAGGGGTAACATCATGGCAAAAAGGAAAGCTATTGCAATTGTATTAGGGGGGGGCAAGGGTACAAGACTCTATCCATTGACGAAAGATAGAGCTAAACCGGCAGTCCCATTTGCAGGTAAATATAGATTAGTAGATATCCCTATCTCTAACTGTATCAATAGTGGAATCAAACAAATTTACATTCTCACTCAATTTAACACTGCATCCTTACATAACCACATCGCAAATACCTATATTTTTGACACCTTTAGCAATGGGTTTGTCGAAATACTCGCAGCAGAACAAACATTCCATAACACTGATTGGTACCAAGGAACCGCTGATGCAGTAAGGAAGAATTTAAGGCACTTTGCAGATCAAAATGCTGATTACTACATCATCCTAAGTGGAGACCAACTTTATCAAATGGATTATGAACATATGCTACAAAACCACATTGACAGTGGTGCTGTTCTCTCCATTGCAGCAAAAACAGTAAGTAGAGAAGGTGCAACAGGCCTTGGTATTATCGGCTCAGATGATGAAGGAATTATTACTAATTTCTATGAAAAACCAGCTCCAGATTTAGATATCTCAGAATATAAGATATCTCCTGCACTTTTAAAAAAATCTCTTGATAAAGAACCTGCGCCTGAACATGAATATCTTGCTTCTATGGGGATATACATATTTGATGCAAGAAAAATGGAAGAAATTCTAGAGACAAACCCCTCTGCAGATTTTGGTAAAGAAATCATCCCCTCAGTTATAAAAAATGAGCGAGTTTCTGCATATGTGTTTGATGGATTTTGGGAAGATATTGGAACAATTAAAGCTTTCTATGACCTTAACATAGATTTAGCTTCAGTAACTCCAGCATTTAACTTCTATAACGAAGAGATGCCTATCTATACTCACCGTCGTCATCTTCCTGCAACAAAAGTAAACTTTTGTAACATTAGCTGCTCCCTCACATCTGAAGGATCAATAATTACAAATGCATACATCGTCAATTCTTTGATTGGTGTGAGAACTTTGATTGAAAGTGGTGCCTCATTAGATGGAGTCTATTGTATGGGTGCAAGTCACTATGAGACTGAAGAGGAGAAAGCAGAAAATATTAAGCAAAAGATTCCTAACATTGGAATTGGGCGTGCTACAATTATTCGTAAAGCTATTATCGACCAAAATGCCCGTATCGGTGATGGCTGCCGCATTGGAATTGATGACATTCAACGAGAAGAGGGAGATTTTGCCAACTACTCAATTCACGATGGTATTATCATCATTCACAAAAACGCAATTATTCCACATGGAACTATTTTATAAAAACAGTCTCTACTAGAAATATTATAGGTGCTCATATTGAGCACCTATTTTTTATCATATCTACCCTTTGTTCTATTAAAAAAGAACTCCTTGAGGATATATAAAGTGGAGTAAAGTCACAATTATAATAAAAAAACCAATATTTCTTTTATGGGTCTCAATAAGAGAATGTGTTCTTTCTATCATAGGACTCGTAGTGGGACTCTTCTCATCACCAGTATCGTTTTTCTTACCCACCTGCCCCTTTAGTACAAGGATGAGGTATATAAGGAAAAGGAAAAGGGCAAGAAGGGGTAAAAACTCTCCTAAAAGAATAGGCCCTGGTGGAATAGGGAAAAAACAATTTAATACAATTACAATAACAACAATAATAATAGATGTAAGGGTGATACTACTTTTTGATTCTATGTAGTTTCTTGTTTTTAAAAGGAGAATATATTTCCATCCATAATAGTCTGATAAAAAGACTAAAGCAGATATAATGAGTAGACCCATCGTAATAAAATAGAGTTGAATCATTCCGTCTCTTCTCTCTCTTTATAAGCGCGTCCTATGTAAGGGATAAGTTTTTCTACATCGAACCATCTCAAATCCCCTCTCGCCATTGCACCAGCTCTTTGGTGAATGAGAACACCGTTTATGGCACTTTGTAATGGACTATAGTCTCTTGCTAAGAAAGAAGCAACGATACCTGTAAGAGCATCTCCACTCCCTGCAACTCCTAACGCATTATTTGAACCATCAACAACAACAGGAATAGGATTTTCTTCACTTCCATCTACTATCCACACAACGTTGGCTTTGTAGATGATCACAACACGTAAAAATAGGGCAATTTTAATTAACGATTCTATAAAGGACTCGCTCGTTCCCCCCCCTTTCAATTCTTGAGCAAGAAGGGGCATATGGAGAATTTCTAACATTTTTATAAGCTCTTTAGGATGTGGGGTAAGAATGATGGGGCCATGCTCTTTCATCCCTATCCTCTTAGAGGCAATGAGATGGGCAAATAGTGCAATCCCTTCAGCATCACATACAAGCGCAATCTTTGATCTAATAAGGGTGAGCATCTGCTCCTGTGTGCCTCTTAGCCATCCAGGACCAACTGCAATGGCATCATAGGTATCTACTAACACCTCTTTTGTAACAGTGCTCCCTTTTTCGATTGCGTGTACAATGAGAGAGGCAGTATCAAGCTGTATTTTATTTGCTACATCTTTATCACAAAAGAGGGAAACAAGGCCAGCGCCACTGTGAAAAGCACTACGCGCTGCTATTTTAATTGCCCCCGTGTAGGTGCTACTTCCTGCAAAAAGGGCAACATGCCCCCTTTTATTCTTATAATCACTTGAATCACTCTTTTTAAGAACGACATCTTCTCGAGTCGCTAAAAGTGCAACATGAGGAGCACTTTCTAGTAGTATGTGGGGGAAAGAGGGATTCACCTTTACTATTTTTCCATAAGAAGGGCGACTTGGAGGATGGTATGAAGCACTTTTTTCAAAACCAAATGTGATACACATATCACAGTGGATGTGGCTCATAGTAGGAGAGAGGGAATCAGAGCACCCAGATGGGATATCTATACTCACAACATATGCTGATGCATCGTGAGCTTTATTGATAGAAGAGATAACTTTAGCCATCATGTCATTCATCTTCCCCCGTAATCCTGTGCCACAGATACCATCAAAAATAATATCTGCTGAACTAATTATCTGTTCACTCTCATCATCAATCCTTTCATCACTATAAGATATTTCATGCATATCTAATCCGATCTTTTGACAAATAGTGCGATGATGATTACATGAAGATGAGATGTGGTCTCCCATGAATAAAATCTTAATATTCTTCATCCCCACCAAGTAAGCTTCTCTTGCCATCACAAGAGCATCGCCCCCATTATTTCCCCCTCCTGCAACAAATAGGAGATTGCTATTGGGGAGGATAGCTCTACTAGAATGCTCTAAACATGTGTGAAACCCTTTCACCCCAGCATGTTCCATCAGAATAAGGGGATGGATAGAAAAATCATTAATACTTTTTGAATCAATATCTTTTATTGTTTGGGTAGTTACTAACTTTTCCATATCTAAATTCTAATCGTGATAGTTCACCAGGTCAATCTTTCCACGACTCAATATGTGATGATTTAAGGATGATGATAAAAATATTAGTATATAATAGTAGCATCTTTTTCATAAATCGTGTTACTATTATCAAATTCTTAAGGGAGAGTATTATGTCTGAACTTATTCGTTTTGGTGTTTCAATGGATAAAGATCTCGTAAATTTACTCGATGAGTATACCCACTCGTACAACTTTCCAAATAGATCTCACACCATTCGCCACATGATTCATGAACACCTTAGTGAGCTCAACACTGATGAAGAAGAGAGTATGGTTACCTCTGTAATCTCACTCATCTACAAAGCAGGAAGAAGCTTAGAAAGAGTTCCCATCACACCATACCCATCACTAAGCATTCTTACTAACCTACAATCTCACTTGAGTGAATCAGCCATATTAAAAATTATGGTTATCCAAGGAAAAGCGAAAGAGATACGTACATGGGCATATGAAGTGATGAAAGATCGGCATGTGATTGGAAAAATTTCTATAGTTGCCCCCGACACTATGGTTCAGGAATTATTATGAAGAGAGTTGATGAAGTCCTTTGTTTTAAAGGGGTACACTTTTCTTATCATAAAAAAGAGCCTTTATTAAAAAATATCTCTTTTACCCTACATAGAGGAGAAAAAGGGGTAATTATTGGTGAAAATGGGGCTGGTAAGACAACACTCCTAAAACTACTTACACACCAAGAACACCCAACAGATGGTGAAATTCTCTTTTGTGGAAAAAATATTCATTCAAAAAGTTCTTACTCCCTCGTCCATAAAGAGATCTCCTATCTCCCTCAAATACAAATGATGCCTGAAATTGCTATTGAAGTAGGAGAGAGTGTCTTACTTGGCTTATGGGGTAAATCATTTGCCTATCTAAAAAGAAGTTCAAAGCACGATAGAAAAAAGGCAATCGATGCTCTAAAGATGGTGGGTATGGAAGACTTTGTGAACAAAGACTTAAGAACCTTATCTGGAGGAGAAAGACAAAAGGTTGCAATAGCTCGAGCTATTATTCGCACCCCCACCCTCTTACTCCTTGATGAACCAACTACCTATCTTGATAAAGAATCAAAACTAGAACTCTATACCCTTATGAATAATCTTCAGCAAGAGCTTTCATTCACTATGCTTATTATTAGTCATGAACCACTATATAAAAAGGAGATTGAGAGGGTTTTTTATCTCAATAACCAGACTCTGATAGAGGATGAAGAAATATGAATACTATCATTGAAGCTTTACAAATCCCCATCATCCTCCATGCCTTCATTGCAATGCTCGTAGCTGGCTCTACGCTCTCTCTCGTTGGAGTTATCATCATCCCACTACACCTTATGACAATGAGGTTCACGCTGATGCATGTGGGGCTCTTTGGAGCAGCTATAGCCCTTGCTTTAAATCTCTCTCCAACTCTATTTGCCTATCTTTTTGTTGTCACAATCTCATTTGTGATGGGACTCATTACACGAGATAAAAAAGAGAAGGCTAGCAGCGTGGGAGCTATTTTTATGACTGGCTCCTTAGCTGGAGCATTTGTCCTTCTTGCTGCAACAAATGTCCCTGCAATGGAGGTGTTTGATATCTTTGCTGGAAATATCTTAATGATGAATAGAGTCGATTTATTTCTCACTATTATCCTTGGAGCTATCGTAATTCTCTTTTTCTCCATCATGAGACGAGAAATTCAACTCATTTTATTAAACCCAGAACTCGCTCATGTGTTGGGAGTTCCTGTAAAGATGGTGATGAATATTATTTTTATTATCCTTGGGTTTAGTGTAGCTACTGCATTAAAGCTCGTTGGAGCACTCTTAGTTGATGCCCTTTTATTCCTACCAGCTGTTGCTTCTTTACGGATATCGAGGAATTTTCACCAAGCTATTACCTTCACTTCATTATTTGGATTTCTCACTGCATTAAGTGGTTTCCTCATTGCCCTCTTTTTCAGTCTCCCAATTGGAGCATCTAGTGCACTAAGTGCAACAGTAATTGTCATGGGTGTATACATCACAGCCCATGTAGCAAAGATATAAGAATTAACAAAACAGGAGTTACACATGAATTTAGTATTAGATGTATCGAAGAGAAAAATTGTATCTATCTTTCTTATCGCACTCATATTCTCATATGGTGCACTCTATGCACAAGGGAAAATTGAATCATCTGATGATGATGCATACGCTTCTAGGTATGACTCGTATGCAACAAATACTTCGATGGGGCCATCTATCATTGCAAGCACGTCATGGGTTGCATCAATTGTAGAAGCGAGTGGGGCAAAAAAAGTTACAACCCTTGCTCCAACTACATTAAAACATCCACCAGAGTATGATTTTACACCAAATGATATTATCCAAGCTACGAGTGCAGACCTTCTTTTTTGGGCAGGTTATGAAGGGTTCATGAAGAAGTTAGTTAGTGTTGCCAATATTGATGAAAAGAAGGTTGAGCGTGTTAATACAGGGAATTCTCCCGAGCTACTAAGAGAAAATGTGACAAGGATCTCTCGTCTTTTATCAACACAAACATATGCCAATGAGTGGCTCATCGAACTCGACACTCTTTTTGATTCCTTAAAAAAAGAGGTAGCTAATTTATCTGAACAAGAGAAGAGAGTAATAGTACAATTTCACCAAATTCCATTTATTGAGTCTCTTGGATATACAATAGTTGCAACATTTGGACCAAAAGAGATCACTATGAGTGATGTGAAAGAGATAGAAAAACTCAACTTTCATACAATCATAGATAACTACCACTCACCCGGTGGAATGGCGTTTTCCAAAGAGGGAAGAGAGTATGTAGAGTTACTTAACTTCCCAGGGCCCTACAATACAAACAGTATTCTCACTGTCATCACACATAACGCGACTCAACTGGGGTTGCTTGACAGTAATCTATAGTTCTCCTATATTCTTAAGTGTCTAGGGGTGGTCAAAATTATTTGGCCTGAGATTACACCCGTTGAACCTGATCTAGGTAATGCTAGCGAAGGGAAGCTTTGTAAACTCAAAATTTAATATCCCCACAGACAGAAAATACATTTATGGAGGTATGTAAGGTGATTAACCGAAAAATACTCAACGTGCTCTTTTTCTCTGTTCTGTGCATCTCAGTTGGTTTTGCTTCTGGAGGGCAAGAAAAAAAAGATAGTGAAATTCTCACTATATATGCGTATGACTCCTTTGTGAGTGAATGGGGACCGGGTCCCCTTGTTGTTCCCCGCTTTGAAGAGGCAACAGGGATCAAAGTTAACCTTGTCTCTGTTGGTAGTGGTGGAGAGCTTTTAACAAAGCTTGAATTAGAGAAAAATTCCCCGAAGGCTGATATTGTTATTGGTATTAGTCACGAACTCTTATCTAAAGTTCTCTCCTCCAATCTATTTGAGCCCTATGAATCGCCAGTGCTACAAAGCATCCCCCAATCACTACAATTTGATAAAACGCACTCTCTTCTCCCTTTCAACTATGCCTCATACTCTTTTAATTATGATAGTGAGGAGTTAGAAGAGATCCCTACATCATTAGATGACTTACTCGATGAAAAGTATAAAAGAAGCATCATCATCATGGACCCAAGAACAAGTAGTGTTGGGATGGGTTTATTAGAGTGGACTGTAAAAGTCTATGGGGATGATTATGTATCTTGGTGGAGAGGTGTGAAAGATAATATTCTCACCGTGGCAGATGGGTGGTCAAGTGGGTATGGTTTGTTCACTGAAGGAGAAGCTCCTATAGTGCTCTCCTACATCACAAGCCCTGTATACCACCTTATGTATGAAGAGAGTGACCGCTATAAATCGACAGTATTTGAAAACGGAAACTATGTTGCCCTTGAAGGTGTTGGAATATTAAAAAGTAGCAAGCACAAAGAGAATGCAAAGAAGTTTGTCGATTTTCTTTTAAGTGATGCCCAACTCGACATTGCAATAGCAAATATTATGTTTCCTGTAAATAAAGATGTGATTCTTCCACCTGAATTTGCTACAATAGAGGAGCCAAAGAAGATATTACAATTAGACCATGATGTGATTAGCCAATTTCGTGATACATGGATTAAAGAGTGGGTAGAGGTGATGAGTAAGTGAGTATAAAAAGTCGAGATAATCAAAGGGCATCAGTTCTCAATGCATCACGATTTTATCGTAATCTAAGTACGCCAGCTCTTTTAATTCTCACATTTTTATTCTTCATTCCCCTCATTATCGTATTATCTAAAGCATTTGTAGATGAGCATAATACCATTTCACTTAAGATGTTTTGGTCTTTACTTACTGACCCTTATATTCTAAGGGTCATCTCATTTACCATTATGCAGGCAGGAATATCGACCATCGGAGCTCTTGTTATAGGGCTCCCTGGAGCATACCTTCTTGCCAATTACTCTTTCAGAGGGAAAAAAATTATAAAGGCAATAAGTTCAATCCCATTCATTCTTCCCTCTATCTTAGTAGTCCTTGGGTTTGTAATTTTTTATGGAAATAAAGGGATTCTTAACTCCCTTTTGGTAGCTATCTTTAATTTAGAGAGTCCCCCAATTCAAATCCTTTACACCTTTAGTGCTATTATTTTAGCCCATACGTTTTATAATTTTCCAATAGTTCTCTCAATTGTTTCAAATTTCTGGTCAAACATGCCCCATCAAACGGCCTTAGCTGCTTCTACACTAGGGGCTTCAAGGAAACAAGTATTTACTACCATTACCCTTCCACGTCTATTACCTGCGATAATTAGTGCTTCAGCCCTTGTCTTTCTCTTTTGTTTTTCAAGTTTTGCTATTTTGTTAGTTTTAGGTGGTGGACCGCAATTTACCACAATTGAAGTAGAAATATATCAAAGGGCTCGAATGGTTGGGGATGTGAATGGGGCATCTGCTCTTGCCCTTATTTCCATTGTTATTGCTACCATCATCCTTATTCTCTATCTTTTTACGCAGCAAAAAATGAGTAATGCTGAAGAGTTAGACTCTAAGATGAATCGTGTTGTGAGGGTACGTAAGATAGAAAAGGTGAGACATAAAATCTTTGTTACCCTCTATACCCTTTTTACTTCAATCTTTGTCTTAGGGCCTCTTTTTTCAATTGTATATCGCTCTTTTTTCTCACAAAAAAGTCGTACTTCACCCATGGTTTTCTCTTTTGATAATTATAAAAAGCTCTTTTCTTCAACAAGAGCTATTGATGGAGTTGCTCTACAATCTCTCACACAGAGCCTCATTATTGCCTTTATTGTTGCCTTTAGTTCAACCTTGATTGGTGTGATGCTCTCTTCAAGAATTAGTAGTAGTGATAAAAAAGATCAGCTTGGACTTGAAATATTTGCAATGCTTCCGATGGCAGTCTCTTCTGTTGTCTTAGGGTTAGGCTACTATATTATTTCACTATATAACACGCCTCTTAGTTCTTTTAAAATAGTCCTTGTTGTACTCTCTCATGTAGTAATTACTTCCCCTTTTGTCTTACGCACCATGCTCCCTTCTTATAGGAGAATTCCTTTTTCTTACAGGCAAGCCTCCCTCACTCTTGGAGCGAGTGTAAGGCAAACGTTTTTTTCAATTGAGATTCCCCTCTTAAAAGGGGCAATAGCAACAAGTGCCGCTTTTGCTTTTGCAATTTCTATGGGTGAAGTAAATGCAACTCTTGTGTTAGCAGATTCATCTATTATTACCCTCCCACTTGTATTATACCGGCTCATTGGCTCTTATAACTTTGCTTCAGCTTGTGCCCTTGGCTCACTCTTAATGGGAATATGCCTTTTCATATTTTTAGCCGTTGAACTTATTAAAAAGGAGAACTAATATAGTGGATTCCCTGATATGCAAAAACATCCTTGTTCGCTACCCTCAGTTTAGTCTTGAATTAGATATCGCTATAGAGAAAGGGAGCCTTGTGAGCATTATTGGACCTTCTGGTTGTGGTAAGAGTACTACCCTTCAAATCATTAGTGGTCTTTTGCCTACCGAGCAAGGTTCTATTATTTTAGATGACAAAGATATTACTACAACTTTAGTAAGTGAAAGAGATATTGCCCTTGTATTTCAAGACTATGCCCTTTTTCCTCACATGAATGTGGAAGATAATATTGCCTATTCTTTAAAACTAAAACGGGTGAAGAAGAAGATACGTAAAGAAAAGGTTGAGTATTATCTAGACCTTGTAGGGTTAAGTGGGTATGAAAAGAGAAAAATTGGGTCCCTTAGTGGAGGAGAGAGGCAAAGAGTTGCTTTTGCAAGGGCTCTTGCAAGTGACCCAACACTTCTTTTACTTGATGAACCACTTAGTGCCCTTGATGCCAAAAACAGAAAGCATCTAAGAAAACAAATACGCTCTATACATGATAAAACTGGCATTACTACAATTTATGTTACTCACGATCAAGAAGAGGCATTAAGTTTAAGTGATCTTATTATTGTGATGAATGATGGAAAAGTTGAACAAGTGGGCACCCCCCAAGAGATTTATTATCATCCAAAGAATCTTTTTGTAGCTAAGTTCATGGGAGAGGGGAGTCTTTTAGATCGTAGTGTGTTGCAATCTGCATACCTAGAGATAGTTGGAGAGCCTTTGGGTACTAACTTTTCTTCGTGTTCCTCTTTTTTCATTCGCCCTGAAGTAATTTCTATCGTAGATAATAATCTGTTCTCCCTTCCAACTTTATTACCCCATATTCTTTTTAAAGAAGTTGAAATCTTGATGAGTGAATTTATTGGAGGAAGATACCTCATTGAGTGTAATTGGCAAGGAAATAGACTCCTTACCTACTCACCACACCTACCAAAAGAGACAACTCTCTCTCTCTATGTTACTACAAATAATCTCCATTATTTTTATAATGAATAAAAAGTGAAGCAAAATTGAGAATAATTAAGTACTCATTACGAGAGGTGAGCACTTGATGATTCGACATAAATACAACTATATTGATTATATGATAAGAAAAAAGAGTCTCTACTCAATTATTATTCTTATCTCTTTAATCACAATGCCACTCATTGCAACTGGGTGGGAAGTAGAAACAAGTGGTGGTGCGTACGTTTCAATACCAGGGGAGGTTCAAGAAGATGCCCTAAAACCTCTTATGAGTGGAACTATTTCACTCACCTATTCTCCATTAGTTATGAGAGTCACACCAAACTTTTATATATCTCTTCCAGTCAATGTTACCTACACATCAAGAAGTCAATTCAATGGACCAATTTTCTTTAAAGATTTTACTTCAATAGCAGGTGGAGCTGAGTTCACCATTGGTGTAAATCACCCTATTTCCTTATCACTTTCTCTCCTTCTTGCACTTCAAGTTAAAGATGATGAAAGGGGCTGGTTTAATTTCTTCATCACAAAAGGCTCATTTCTTATCCCCATCACTACAATTAAAGAAACCTCTACCCTCTTAGCTTTGTTTCATATAGAGATGGAAATACGAAGTGATTACACTGGAATACGAATTGGAACAGGATTGAAATACCGATACATGAGGAAGAAGATATGAAAAGAATAATTCTCTTTATAATAATTCCACTCTTATTAGTATCCTTCATCTCCTGTGAACTCATTAATCCAACTCAACCAGATGTGAATATATATGGATTATTTGTAGGACTCGATTATAAAAATAACACAAAACCAAACCCAAACTCTCCCCCTAACCTGTTGCCCCATACTAATGATGATCTTAATGGAACTATTAATGATGCAAAGGAGATGGCAGCAGCCTTTTATACCCTAGCTGAT
>CAYVRR010000005.1:55468-64593 GCA_964453215.1 uncultured Spirochaetaceae bacterium
TGGAACTATTAATGATGCAAAGGAGATGGCAGCAGCCTTTTATACCCTAGCTGATGCGTATGGTATCGATTTTACAGGTTACCTAGCCCTTCAAGAAGGCGCTTCTAGAGATTATGAACACCTACTATACCCTTCAAGAGAAAACCTGTTAGCACGCATACTAGATATTGGAGATAAAATGGATGAAGATGACCTATTCATCTTCTATTATGCAGGGCATGGGGTTGGTAGTCTTGAGGAACTAGATAATGGAACGTATGGAACTCTAGTAACAGCCCCAGAAGAAAATTCTAATCCTGGAGTCTATAATTATTCTTATCTCACAATGGATGATTTAAGTAGTGCTTTACGTCTTGTACCTGGGGTAAAAGTAATTCTTTTAGACTCATGTTTCAGTGGAGCTCATGTAGATGCTTATCCAAGGATCAATAGTATTGATTCGCCCAATTATGACCCAACCCAATTCTATCTTACAGCTGCTATGGAAGATCAACTATCGTGGGAAGGTAGTAATTATGCTGGTCATGGATATTTCACATACTCATTCCTTGATTATCTAGATTGGAAACAAACAGGTAATACTACATTTTCAATGTATACAGATAACTCAATCGATAGTATCAATAATTCTATCGTCGTAAATGGACAATTTTCTTCAAATCGCCTAGAAAATCTACCACCCTACCTTACTTTAGAAGATATTGCCTCTTCAATTAAGAAAGAAAGAGTGGGGCGTGTATATCAAGAGAGAAAGATGACTAGTGGTCCAACTAATGTGTTACTATTTCACAAAGATTGGGGGAATTAAGAGATTTGCATTGCTTTGATGGCATCTATTTCATCTCGTAGGAGGGCTGCCATTTCAAATTCTAAATTCTTAGCATGCTCTAGCATCTCTTTCTCAAGATCTTTGATATATTTTTTCCTATCACTTGCTTTAAGGAGGTTATACTTACTCTTTAGGAGGGAGATATCACCTTTTTGAATCTCTTCTTTTTCGATCATCTCGCGCTGAATCATATCTTGAATTGCTTTTATAATAGTTGTTGGAGTAATATTGTGTTTTTCATTATATGCAGTTTGAATTGCTCTACGCCGTAGAGTCTCTTCAATCGCCTCTTTCATTGCATCACTCTCTTTATCTGCATACATAATAACCCTGCCATTCACGTTTCTAGCAGCTCTTCCTATTGTTTGAATAAGGGCTGTAGCTGAACGTAAAAATCCTATTTTATCGGCATCAAGAATTGCAATTAATGAGACTTCAGGGAGATCAAGTCCTTCCCTTAACAGGTTAATTCCAACAAGAACATCATAGGTTCCTAGGCGTAAATCTCTTAATATCTCAACCCTCTCAATCGTCTCTATTTCAGAGTGGAGGTAGCGAACTTTGAGTCCTAAATTTGCTAGATAGTCACTTAAGTCTTCACTCATTCGTTTAGTAAGAGTAGTTACAAGGACTCGCTCTTTTGCTTGTACTGTCTTTCTAATTTCTCCGTAGAGGTGTTCCATTTGCCCTTTTGTTGGCCTCACTTCAATAAGGGGATCAAGTAGTCCTGTTGGTCTGATGATTTGTTCTACTACCTGGGCAGATTCTTCTATCTCTCTTTTTCCTGGAGTTGCTGTTACATAGATTCTTTGACCACATGCTGCATCAAATTCTTTATAGGTGAGGGGACGGTTATCGAGGGCAGATGGGAGTCTAAAGCCATAGTTAACAAGGTTTAGTTTTCTAGATCTATCCCCTTCATACATTGCTCCAATTTGAGGAATTGTTACGTGCGATTCATCAATGAAGGTAAAAAACCCTGGAGGGAAATAGTTTAAGAGTACGGGAGGGGCTTCTCCTTCACTCCGTTCTCCTAATGGACGAGAATAGTTCTCAATGCCACTACAATACCCCAGTTCTTGAAGCATCTCTAAATCATATTCAACTCGTGTTTGAATTCGTTCTGCTTCGAGTGGCTTACCTTGACTATTAAAGTAGGCAACTTGATCGAGCATCTCTTGTTTAATTTTCCCTAAAGCTTTTTTTACTTGTTCAGGGGGCATCACAAATTGCTTTGCAGGATAGACACTTACTGAAGACTCTTTTTCTATGACATTCCCTGTGAGGGGCTCAAACCATTCAAGAGATTCAATTTCATCCCAAGAAATATTAATTCTGAGGCCAACTTCTAAATAAGAGGGATATATTTCAATGGTATCCCCTTTTACCCTAAAGGATCCTCGCTCTAAGACCATATCATTTCGTTCATATTGCATGCGAATAAAATGTTGTAAATCTTTTTTATAATCAAACAACTCACCAACTGCGAGGTGCTTTACCATATCACGATAACTAACTGGGGAGCCAAGTCCATAAATACAGCTCACTGTTGCAACAATTATGACATCACGCCTCTCCATAAGAGCAAAGGAGGCATATAAGCGTAACCTATCTATTTCTTGGTTAATTGCAGCATCTTTTTCAATATATAAATCTTTACCAGGCACATATGCTTCCGGTTGGTAATAATCGTATGTGGAGACAAAATACCCAACTGCATTGTTGGGAAAAAATGATTTAAATTCTCTAAAGAGTTGTGCTGCTAATGTTTTATTGTGGGAGATGATTAATGTAGGGCGTTGTATCTTTTCTATGATTTTAGCCATGGTAAATGTTTTACCAGAGCCTGTTACCCCTTTCAGGGTTTGTCTTTCAAACCCAGATTCAACTCCTGCTGCGAGTAATTCTATCGCTTCCCCTTGATCTCCTGCTGCTTCATACTCAGCGACTACTTCAAACTTCTTTGCCATTTAACGAACCATCCATTCCATTTGACTTGGGCGATCTGTGAGCTCAACTTGAATGAGTTTCTTTGATCCATTCCTAATTACCCCAACTTCTACAATATCTCCTGGTGCTGTATCAACAAGGGCATGGTAGAGATCTGAATATTGGGCTATTTTCTCCCCCTTGATACTCACGATGATATCTCCTCCTAGATAGATAATTGAAGAGCCATATTGCACCCTTTTATCTCCCCCCTTCAGACCACTCTTTTCAGCTTTTCCATTAGGCTTCACTTGGGATATCAACAATCCTTCATTCACTGATAGTTTTGCATAATTAACTATAGAAGCATCAAGTTGCACCATTGTAATATCTAACCATCCTCTAATCACTTTTCCATGCTTAATTAAATCGGGAATTACACTAATTGCAGTATTCACAGGAACAGCAAACCCTATCCCTTGAGAGCCCCCTGTTGTAGAGTAGATAGAAGTTGCTATTCCAATCATCTTTCCACTACTGTTGAGGAGTGGTCCACCTGAGTTTCCTGGGTTAATAGCTGCATCTGTTTGAATCATCCCATTAATCACCGTATTTGCATCTAATTTAACAGGTCGTCCAACTCCCGACACTGTTCCAATAGTCATTGTTCTGTCATATCCAAATGGGTTTCCAATAGCGACTACTTTTTGACCAACCTTTAGATTTGATGCATCTCCAAACTCTATAGGAGAGAGAGTCATACCATCTGGAACTGCTATTTTAACAACAGCTAAATCATTTTCCCTATCAACTCCTACAAGGGATGCATCTATATTTGAGCCGTCATAGAACCTAATTGTCATCTTTGCAGCATCTTTAACTACATGTGCATTTGTAAGAATATATCCATTTTCACTAATAACAATTCCACTTCCAGTTCCTTGCACAGGCAATACTTCTAAAAAAGAGTTGAGGTTAAGGGTAACTGTAGTAATGTGTACCACTGATTGGTTTACCCTCTCATATATTGCAATATTTCTCATTTCATCTGCACTATATGTATACGCATCTAAATCACCGAGAAAGACACTTAATCCTTGCTCCCCATAGAATATATCGTGTACACGAGCTCCAGCTAACTCAAGGAGCCCTTCATGCCCTTCCCTCTCTAATACTTTCTCCAATACAAGTCGTTCATTTTTCGCTTCTTGTTTATTCTTTAGTGCAGTTGTCCACACAATAATTGAGGTGGTGATAATAATTACTGCAATAACAATTACAACTATCTTTATAATAGAAAAAAGGGAGTATTTTTTAAATTGTGTTGAATCCTTCATCCTTACACCTTCTTAAGAGAGTTTAGGATAAAAATTGTACTCTCTTTTTATTCTTATGTACACCTAATCTCTCTTTAGAATCTTCTTCCATAAGATTGACTTTCCAATCCCCCTTCTTAAAGACAAAGATAGCCCACATTGTAGTAACAATATTACTTAGTAACATTGCCATATAGATTCCATGAGAGCCTACTGCAAAAAGGGTGGGAATAAGATACACAAGGGGAACACGAAGAGCCCACAGGCGAGTTACATTCATTACCATAATATCTTTTGTTTGACCACCCGCCTGAAAAGCCCCTAGCATAACAGTAAATAAGGCGAAAATAACAACAGAGGGGGCAGTGAAGCGAAACATGATAGTCCCTTCTTGAATCACTAAGGGGTCATTTACAAAGAATATTATTACCCATTTACCAAAAATGAGGACAAAAGACATCCCTATTGAGATCAATATTCCAATAAGAAGTAATCCTGTATTAACAACTTTTTGAGCCTCTTTTGGTTCATTACTCCCTAGCTTCTTTCCAGCTAAGATACTCACCCCTTGGCTAATACCTTGAGATGGCATATGAAAGAGTGATTGGATACGATTTCCAACCCCCATCGCAGCAATAACAACTGGACCAAAAGAGTTAATACTTCCTTGTATTACAGCAAACCCAAGAGAAGAGATCGACTGACCAACTCCACTTGGGAACCCTATCTTACTGATAAGTCGAAGTGTTGACAGATGAGGTTTCATCCCTCTCCACGAAAGACGCACATTGTTTTTCCCTTTAATCAATAAGATTAATGAGATAAAACCACTAATAAAACGGGCAATGAAGGTAGCAACAGCAGCTCCAAAGACTTCCATAGCAGGAATAGGGCCTAACCCAAAGATAAGAATTGGATCTAATATTACATTTATGATTACAGAAACAAGTTGAATATATAATGGAGTTCGTGTATCTCCCATCCCTTGAAAAATACTTCTTAATGATAAATCAAGGAAGAAAAAAGGCATAGTAAGGAACGTGATAGACATATATGAATATGTGTAGGAGTAGGTTAAACCTTCAGGAACTTTTAAGAGATTGAGAAGAGGATGAGATAAGAAATACCCTGTGAGCATGACAAGGATAGACATACACACATTTACTACAAATACTTGGCTTGTTAATAGAGTAAGCCGCTTTTTATCCTTTTCATCATTTCCATATGCTTGAGCGATCATTGTAGTTCCAGCAACAGAAAAAGCAGCTCCAAACATGATAATAAAATTAGAAATATTCATCGTAATCGAAGGTGCACTAATAGCCTCTTTACCTAATTTACCCAAATAAAAGGCATCAACAGTATTATAAAGAACCTGCATTAAGTTTCCAATCATGATGGGCATAGATATGAGTAAGAGCTCTTTGGTGACAAAGCGAGAATGAAGGGATTTCATATAGTAAGCATTGTATGAGAAAAGAGGAGTATTGTCTCTACAAATAAAACTATTTTTAAAAGAATTGTCCACCTTGCCTATCCATTAGCTCTCATTCTATTTCCCTAAAAGTGGACTATATGATAGAATCACATCATATTTACTCTTATAAGGGGCCACATATATATGAATTCTAATGAAGTAGAGAAAAAAGAGACAAAAAGCCTGAATTTCTTAGAAAGAATAATTGAAGATGATTTAGCAAATAATCGAGTTCCTCATAACACTATCGTCACAAGATTCCCTCCAGAGCCAAATGGGTATCTACATATTGGACATGCTAAATCGATAATCCTTAACTTCTCTCTAGCTGAAAAATATAATGGGAAATGTCATCTTCGTTTAGATGATACAAATCCAGAAAAAGAAGATATTGAATATGTTAATGCAATTCAAAATGACATCAAATGGCTTGGATATGATTGGGGAGATTACCTTTACCATGCAAGTGATTACTACCAACAACTCTATGAAATTGCTGTGTCCTTAATTAAAGAGGGAAAAGCCTATGTTGACTCACTAAGTGCTGAACAAGTAAAAGAGTTTAGAGGAACCCTCACCACAGCAGGAAAAGAGAGCCCAGATAGAAATCGTCCTATTGAAGAGAACTTAAGATTATTTGAAGAGATGAAAGAGGGAAAACATCCAGAAGGCTCTTATGTACTACGGGCAAAACTTGATATGGCCTCCCCCAATGTAAACATGAGAGACCCGGCATTATATCGAATTAAGTTTGCTCACCATCCAAGAACAAAAGATGAATGGTGCATCTATCCAATGTACGATTATACTCACCCCATTAGTGATGCAATTGAAGGAATTACCCACTCCATTTGTACACTTGAGTTTGAAGACCATCGCCCAGTCTATGATTGGGCAACAAGTATTGACCACATTGACCACACACCTCGCCAGTATGAGTTTGCTAGACTCAATATAAACTATACTGTGATGAGTAAAAGACGACTGCTCCATATCGTACAGAATAAGGTTGTTGATGGGTGGGATGACCCAAGAATGCCAACTCTTATTGGCCTCAGGCGACGAGGATACTCTCCAGAATCAATTAAAGAGTTTGTGAGTAGAATTGGTGTTGCTAAAGTTGAATCACTGGTCGATTTCTCTCTTTTAGAGTTCTGTGTAAGAGAAGATCTAAATAAAAGAGCTAAACGAGTAATGGCTGTTCTAGACCCACTTAAAGTAGTTATTACAAATTATCCAGAAGATAAAACTGAGTATTTTGAAATAGAGAACAATCCAGAAGATGATAGTATGGGGACAAGAAAAATCCCATTTACACGAGAGCTCTATATAGAGAGAGAAGATTTTATGGAACATCCTGTAAAAGGGTACCATCGACTATATATTGGAAATGAAGTTAGACTTAAAAGTGCCTACTATGTAACATGTAATGAGATTGTGAAAGATAATGATGGGAATATTGTTGAACTAAAGTGCACGTATGACCCCGAAAGCAAATATGGAACAACTGAAGATAAAAGAAGAGTGAGGGGAACAAGCCACTGGGTAAGTGCTACACACGGATTACAAGCAACTGTTCGACTCTACGACAAACTCTTTTTAGAAGAAATTCCAGGAGCTCGAACGGGTAATTATCTCGATGATGTTAATCCAGATTCCCTCATTACCCTTGAAAACTGCATTGTTGAACCATCTCTTACAGAGGCTCTCCCTGGAGAATATCTACAATTTATTAGAAATGGGTATTTTGTCCCAGACAGTGTAGATTTTACCAAAGATAACCTCATCTTTAACAGAACAGTTACTTTGAGAGATTCATGGTCTAAACAGAAGAAGAAATAAATCAGAGAATTCACTATAGAGGTCAGTTACATAATTGACCTCTATTATGAGGAAACAAAAAGATATGGATACCATTTTTTTTGACGCTCATATGCACGCAATGAATATGATGCACCCTTCATTTAGTTCGTTTGTAGATTCTGTGAGTGAAGGATTTACCGACTTTGTTGCTTCCGGCGCCTTAAGCCCTGGCTACTTATTAACGCCTGCGATGAGAGGGCAGCAAGGGATGAATACCCTCCTTAATATGTTTAGTATTTTTGAACGCCCTATCGGAGAAATATTTGCAACAATTGAGGAAGACCTTCACGGTGCTTTTAGATCTCACCAACACTTTGTAAATAAAAAAGATGTAAATCATGCTATGTATCCACCAAAGCCATATATAAGAGATGGTAAATTTCATTTTAGAAATAGAACCTACGACACATATGCTCTTATTCCACTTGTGATGGATTTCTCTTCTAAAGGGGATGATATTAATTCTAGATCCTATTACACCCCAGAAGAACAAGAGAAAATACTTGCCTACATTCAAGACACTATTGAGGGGATTACGTGGTATAAGAGGATAAAGCAAAAAGGATTATTAGAATTTTATCCATTTCTTGGAATTAATCCTGCAATGCACACCCACTCTTTCATAGAAAAACTGATTGATGAACATGTTTTCCTTCCAAAGGAGAAAAGAAGCCAAAAGGACAAACTGTTCAAAGGAATTAAATTCTATCCCCCATTAGGGACAAACCCTTGGCCTGAAGAGGGAAAAGAGAGAGAGAAAATAGAGTATATTTATTCATTTTGTGAAAAGAATAGAGTTCCAATAATTACCCACTGCGATGATCAGGGATTCAGAGGAATTAACTCAAAAGTTGCTCAGCGCTATACTGACCCAATTTCTTATATCCCTGTATTAGAGTCATATCCAAATCTTATTATTGATTTTGCCCATTATGGAAGGCAATATAGCATTCTCAGCAAGAAAAGCTTCAGAAGCCTCATAGGGCAAGAATTCACAGGAGACCCTTGGTTTCTCCAAATAATCTCATTTATGGATACCTATGAACATGTCTATGCTGATGTAAGTTTTAGTGGGACTGACCCTGTTTTTTATAAAGGGCTACACACATTTATCCATAATCAAAAAGATCCCCTTGCAGAAAAAATTCTCAAAAGGTCTATGTTTGGCTCAGACTTTTCTGTAAATTTAGCTAAAGTTGAGTCTTATTCCAATTACTTAAAAATATTTGAAGATAGTCCATTTAGCGATGAAGAAATTCATCTATTTGCAAGTGAGAATCCGAGTAGATTTTTACATCTATAAACAAATACACCGCTCACATATTGAGCGGTGCACTTATCAAAATCAATTATAATTATTTATCAGAATCTCTTCGATCATCTTCACCTTCTCGACTGCGAGAAGTAGAAAAACGATCAAAACCATACGGCTTAGGAGCTCTATTTTCTCTCTTTGGACGAGATTGAGAACTATCTCTTTCACCACGATTACTTGAACGTTCTCGATCAAAAGGTTTTCTTTCTCTATCAAAACTTCTTCGTCCATCTCTATTATCTGGTCTCTCACTTGAAGGGCGGCGGTCTCTGTCAAAAGGACGCCTCTCTCTATCAAATGGTTTTCTTTCCCTATCAAAAGATCTACCGTCTCTATTATCGGGTCTATCACTTGAAGGTCGACGGTCTCTGTCAAAAGGACGCCTCTCTCTATCAA
>CAYVRR010000006.1:0-56242 GCA_964453215.1 uncultured Spirochaetaceae bacterium
CTTCATCTTCATTAGATAGCAGTTGGGTAGAACTATAATTAAGATAAGGAGCATATTATGGCACGACCAGTAACATTATTTAGTGGACAGTGGGCAGACCTTCCATTTGAGAAAGTGTGTCAAATTGTTTCAGAGTTAGGGTATGATGGAGTAGAGATTGCATGTTGGGGTGATCATATGGATGTCAAAAAAGCAGCAACAGACCCCTCCTATGTTACAAAAAAGAAAGAAATTCTTGAAAAATATAATCTCAAATGTTGGGCTTTGGGGAACCATTTAGCAGGCCAATGTGTGGGAGATGCTTTTGGGGATCCTCGACTTGATGGCTTTGCTCCAAAAGAATTTAAAGGCAATGGGGAAAAAATTAGAGAGTGGGGAATTGAGCAGATGAAATATACTGCTCAAGCAGCTGCCCAAATGGGCTGTAATGTAGTAACAGGATTCATGGGCTCCCCTATTTGGAAGTATCTGTACTCATTTCCTGCAACCCCTCAACAGATGATTGATGATGGATATGCATTAATTAAAGAGCTATGGAGTCCCATCCTTGATGTGTTTGATGAAGTTGGGGTGAAGTTTGCCCTTGAAGTGCATCCATCTGAAATTGCATATGATTACTATAGTGCTTTAAGACTTCTTGAAGAATTTGGGTATAGAAACACTTTAGGATTCAACTTTGACCCATCTCACTTGCAGTGGCAGGGGGTAGACCCAGCTCTATTTTATAGAGATTTTGCGAAACAAATTTATCATATCCACATTAAAGATGCATATGTAAAGCTTGACGGACGAAGTGGTATTATTGGTAGCCACCTTCCATTTGGTGATTTGAGAAGAGGATGGAACTTTGTCTCCCCAGGTCATGGCGATGTAAACTTTGAGTTTATCATTAGAGAAGCAAATAGTGCTGGCTACACAGGTCCTTTATCAGTTGAATGGGAAGATAATGGAATGGAGCGAGTCTATGGAGCAAAAGAAGCGTTAGCTTTTGTCCGTTCAATAGATTTTGAACCTTCACAAGTTATTTTCGATAAAGCGATGGAGAATTAGAATAGGAATTCTACATGAAAAAACATGTTCTTTTATCGATGCAGAACATCACAAAAGAATTTTCAAAGGTACGAGTGTTAAACTCTGTATCACTTGATTTGTATGAAGGAGAAATACTTGGCCTCATTGGAGAGAATGGGGCCGGTAAATCTACCCTGATGAAAATCATTAGTGGTATCTATCAGCCCACGAGTGGCCATCTTATATTAGATGATAAAGAAGTAAAAATCCCCGATTACATCACAGCAAAAACATTAGGAATTTCTATTGTCCCCCAAGAATTTAATCTTATTAACACTCTTAAAGTATATGAGAATATCTTTCTAGGAAATGAAGAAGTTGGTAAGGGTCGATTATTATCAAAAAAAGTGATGAGAAGAAAAGCTAAAGAGCAACTCAATCAACTTCACATGGATATACCTGTTGACGCACTTATTAGAGATTTGAGTGTTGCACAAAAGCAGATGATAGAGATATCTAAAGCACTTTTACTTGAAGCTCGTATGTTGATTATGGATGAGCCAACGACTACTCTCACAGGCCACGAAGTTGCAATTCTTTTTGAAGTAATAGAGAAGTTGAAAAAGCACGGAGTTACAATACTTTTTATCTCACACAAGCTAAAAGAGGTGAAAGCTATATGTGATAGGGTCGCAATACTAAGAGATGGAGATCTCATTAGTGTTGAAGAAGTAGATACAATAGATGAAAAAGATATGGCAAGGGGTATGATTGGGAGAGACTTTACCCAAATATTTCCTCCTAAGATGAAAACAAGTGATGATGATATAGCACTAGAAGTTAAAAATCTTAGTGTAGAACATCTCCTGTACAACAACTCTTTTCATCTAAAACATAAAGAAATTCTAGGATTTGCTGGCCTTGTCGGTTCTGGGCGTACAGAGTTATTTGAAGCAATTATGGGCTTAAGAGAAAAAAAACATGGGGAGATCTCTCTATACGGAAAGAAAGTTATCATTCACAATCCATTAGATGCAGTGCATCATAAGATTGGATATATTAGTGAAGATAGGCAGGGAAAGGGGATTGTAAGTAACTTCTCAATGAGTGAAAACATTACCTTAATTTCCTTAAAAAACTACATCAAATACCACCTTATTGATAAAAAGAAGGAATTAGAGAAAACAAAAGAGTATGTGAAGAAGTTTAACATTGTTGCTTCTTCACTCACCATGCCTCTCAGGTTCTTTAGTGGTGGGAATCAGCAAAAAGTATACCTCTCTAGATGGGTCGACACTGAGCCACATATTTTAATATTTGATGAACCAACTCGTGGAATTGATGTAAATGCAAAAAAAGAAATATATGAATTTATTCACCAGCTATCCCTTAAAGGAATCTCTTGTGTTGTTATCTCATCTGAGATGGAGGAGATTATTGGCTTGTGTTCACGTGTGTATGTGATGAAGGAAGGAACTATCAGTGGCGTATTACATGATGATGAAATTACTGAAGAAAATATCATGTTCCTTGCAACTGGAATTAAAGGAAGGGTAATAAATGGGTAATGATACTCTTATAAAAGGATATAGCTTACGTGTCAAAAAATATGTGAAGAATTTCAAAATTAGTGAGCACCCAACAGGAATTGGGTTTATATTGCTCTTTTTATTAGCGATGATTATTGGCTGGCCCACGTTTTTACAATTTAGGAATTTAACAAATATTTTACGCCAAATTTCTTATACGGGTATTATTGCATTAGGAATGACAATGATAATAATCTCAGGAGGAATTGATTTATCTGTTGGGTCGATGACTGCTTTTGTTGGTGGTATTACTATCTTCTTTCTTAATCTTTTTCCTGTTGATTCTATAGTAGCTCTCATTCTCTCTTCAATTTTTGCCCTTATCCTTGGCTCTCTCACGGGGTTGTTCAATGGATTGTTAGTAACCAAAGGAAGAATAGCTCCTTTTATAGCAACGTTGGGAACAATGTCTATTTTTCGGTCATTAATCCAGTATTTTTCAGGGGCTGGGAATATTCTTTCTAATAATAATTTATACGCAGATATTGGTTCTGGCTCATTTTTAAAGATTCCAGTGCCTGTGTGGGCATTTCTTATCATGGCCATTATTCTCCATATTGTCTTAAACAACACGCGCCTTGGACGCTATATGTGTGCAGTAGGGGCTAATGATCAAGTAGCTCGTTACTCTGCAATCCGCGTTCAGCTGGTACGGTTAATACCATACATTATTACTGGCTTTACTGCTGGACTCACTGCACTGTTATGGTCTAGTCGCCTTAATTGCATTAACCCAAGTGATTGTGCAGGGTATGAATTAGATGCTATCGCAGCTGCCGTAATTGGTGGAACGAGTATGAGTGGCGGTAAAGGGACTATTATCGGAACTGTAATGGGAGCTGTAATGTTGGGGATGATTAACAACATGCTTGTATTAGGGGGTGTATCTTCCTACTTGCAACAAGCAGCTCGTGGACTTGTAATCATTGTGGCTGTATTGCTGCAATACAATAATAAAAACTAACAGGAGGTTAGTATGAAAAAAGTATTTCTCATTATGCTACTTATTGTGACCATTATCACTCCAATATTCGCACAAGGAGCAAAGGATTCGGGTGTTACAAAAATTGGAGTCTCTATTCCAAGTGCTGACCACGGTTGGACAGGGGGAATTGTATGGTGGGCAAACAAAGCTGTAGACGATGTAAAAGCAGAGATGCCAGGACGATTTGAGTTTAGAGTAGTTACAGCAGATAACCCTTCTTCGCAAGTTAATAACGTGGAAGATTTGCTTGTGTGGGGAATGGATTATTTAGTTATTTTACCCCATGAATCAGCACCCCTTACCCCTATTGTAAAAGATGTTCACAGAGAAGGTGTTCGGGTTATGGTAGTAGACCGTGGCTTAACAGATACCTCTTTTGGGTATATCAACCTTGCAGGAGATAACACAGCTCTTGGTCGCCTTTCAGGTCAATGGTTAAGAGACAACATGAAAAAACAAGGGCTTAAGTATTATGTGGCTATGGGTGGATTACCTGTCACAATTGATACTGAAAGAATGGATGCTTTCTTTGCTGAAATGAATAAAGAGAGCTCTCTTGTGAACCTACTAGGAAAGAATAAATATGAGTTTGCCGATTGGTCAACACAAAAAGGGCTCTCCTTGATGGAAACATTCTTACAAAAATACCCAAGGATTGATGCAGTATTTTGCCAAGATGATGATGTTCTTACTGGTGTTCTACAAGCAATTAAAGAGTCTGGCAGAAATGATGTAAAAATTGCTCTAGGCGGAGCTGGTTCGAAAGTAGTTTACAAAATGATTATGGATGATCATCCATTAGTTAAAGCAACAGCTACCTATCACCCATCAATGATTGCAGATGGTATTCATTATATAGTTGATGTTGCAACAGGAAAGAAATCTGACGATTTCCATAAGGCATCTAGCCCTGTTACAGTAGTTATTCCATCTGTGTTGGTAGATAAAACAAATGTAGAGACCTATTATGAACCCGATTCTATTTTCTAGATAAATAGTTTTATTTCACCTGTAATGAGCTGCTCTTTTTTTAATTGAGTGGCTCATCTTTCATTATATTCAAATTAGGTATATAATTATGGGTAAGAGGTTCGTATGGATAAAGGAAAAAATTCATTTACCAATATTCGACCAGCCCGTTTTAGCTCCTATTGGTACCAAGATAACAAAAAGCTCCTTATAGAAGAGATTGAAGAAGCTACATTGCACACAAAAAAGAGAGATGTTGATACTAAGAAAACTCCCTCTTTTATGATACTTCCTCACTCTGGTCTTACCTATTCAAAAAGGGCTCTCGCCCATTTACTCACACGCCACGAGTCTGTTATTAAAGCAGCTATTATACTCAGTCCTTGTCACTATGCCCCTTTTCAACCAAATAACCTCTATATGAGTAAGTTTGATGGGTATGAGACCCCCCTTGGACTCCTTCCATCCCTTCCTCTTACTATTAAATACCCCACAATTGTTGATGACTATCCTTTTTTAGGGGAGCATGGTGTTGAAATGGTCCTCCCTTTTCTAGCATATAAACAAAACTTACAACAACAAGAGTTGAAGGTAAGTATGTTTTTAATAAACCATTTGAATACTAAAGAGAAAACACAACAATTAGGTGCATCTCTTTTAGAAGCAATTAAGTCGCTCCCATACGCAGCATCTGAAATTGTAGTAATCGCTTCAAGTGACTTCACCCACTATGGAAAAAGGTTTCAACATATTCCATTTGGAGAGAATGCAAAGAATGTAGAAGATTTAATAAAAGAAGCTGATATGAAAATTATTGACAACCTCATGAATGGAATACATACCCAAGAGTCTACATTTCCATCAACCCCCTGTGGATATGCAGCAATGAGTGTTGTGAGTGAGATGGCAAAAACCCTTTCATTAAAAGGCTCTCTTATAGAGTATTACACATCAAATGAGATCATGGTGGGCGATGATAGTGTCTCCTATGCATCAATCTTTTTTTAGGAGAGATTATGAACCAAGAATTAAAGAATCAGCTTCTTTTTTTAGCTCACGAATCGATACAAGAAGAGTTATTTGGAAATAAGAGTGAACTCTATCCCTCATTGCTTAATACATATAAAGATATTTTTACAGAAAAAGTTGGCATTTTTGTTACATTAAAGAAGCAAGAGAATAAGAAGGACTCTTTTTTAAGGGGGTGTATAGGGACAGTTGAAGGAGTCTACCCCCTCATAGAGGGAGTATATTATCTAGCAAAAGAGAGTGCCTTTGAAGATCCCCGCTTTCTTCCAGTAACAGAATCAGAATATAATTCACTAATAATACATATCTCAATACTCTCATCTCTTACTGAAATAGCGAGTCCAGATGAAATTATTCTGGGAACTCATGGTGTTGTGTATCAATTTCGCCATCACCGCTCACTCTTTCTTCCAGAAGTAGCAATAGAGCAACATTGGTCAACACATAAGCTACTAAGCCAATTATGTATAAAAGCCTCACTCACACCCAATCACTATATGGAGGGCATGGGTAAACTTTATACATTCACTGTAGAATCTTTTGGGGATAAAGATGAATAAAACATGTCATTTTTGTTATCGTATGTGCTCTTTGCGTCCTGGACAGATTGGACCTTGTGGAGTGAGAATTAATGATGGAGATACGATAAGAAAAAGTGATAATCAAAAAATTGTAGCTTCTAAATTAGACCCAATAGAGAAAAAACCGATGTATCATTTCCACCCCTACACCTCTACCTACTCAATCGGGATGTTAGGGTGTAATATAGAGTGTCAGTATTGTCAAAACTACCACATTACAATGAAGCCGTATATCAACAATTATGGAACGTATAAAGAAACATCAATTCCCAATATTATTAAAAACTTAAAAGATAACAACTCAACTATCATGAGCTACACCTACAGCGAGCCGATTGTGTGGCAAGATGAAGTAATTGCTATAGCACAAGAAGTAAAAAAAGAGGGGATGTATAACCTAATCGTAACTAATGGAACTTTTAGTGAAGAGTCCCTTCACACAATGAGGTCCCTCATAGATGCTATTAATATTGATGTAAAAGGGGATGAGGATTTTTATTCAACATATGCTAAAGCACCTCATGCAGTAGAAGCCGTTTATCGTACACTAGAATATTTTATCAAGAACACCCCTGCAGTTGTTGAAGTGACAACACTTATTATTGAACCACTTCATACTGAAAAAATGATACTAGAGATGGCACAAAGATTAAAAGATATTGGGGTCAAAGTGTGGCACCTATCAAGATTCTTCCCCACCTACCGGCTAAGACATTATGAACCAACTAGTAATAAGTATCTTCAACACATGGTTGATATTGCAAAAGAGAGTGGCATTGAGCACATCTATAAAGGGAATGTTGATTCATCTGATGATAAAATAATAAATTGTCCCACCTGTAAGAGATTGATAGAGAGAAAAAAGGTGAAGAGCTTAGTAAACAACAAAGGAGTTCTCCACTGCCCCTCATGTGGCACAATGATCTATGGATCGTTTAGTCACTCTCTAATTCAATAATGATAGTACTCGTATATTCTCCTGCAAGAAGGTCACCAGATTGCATTGAAAACCGTGTTATCGCGAGCTCAAAGAAATCACCCCAATTTGCATTTCCATGAGGTCGTGGCACAGAGACAGAGAAAGCTCTATCTTGGGGATTTGTTCGCCCTGGCACATACACTTCATAAAAAATAGTTGAATTATACTGAGTATGAGTAAATGAGAATTTTCCTGTGAGAGGATCTATCTTTGGTGATATCTTAATTGAATAGTTTCGGTTTTTCTTCTTAATATTACTTGTAAATGTAACAGAGCCAATAGTAGTTTTATTTCCTTGCTGCATAAGATAATTTGCATCAATATTATCTGCTACATTATATTTTACAACATCTAAATTAGTGAATCCTTGTTGGTTGGGATTTGTTTTGTTTTTATAAAACACAGCAACGTAGTAGGTATTTTCATCTATAAGAACTTGGTTTTCAGTCCCATACTCAGCAAAGATTTGTAGATGAAAAGAAGCGGTATAGCTCCCTTCATAGTCTATTGTGTTACTAGAGGGGAGCGTGAAGTTTAAATCAATACTGAGTCCTAAAGAGTGGTTCATTGTTCCTGAAAAGATGTCCGATGTATATTGATTAGCACCGTAGCGAACTAAGTAATCTACCCCTATTTGCTTAGTGTGATCTTCTGTGTTTGTAAGGATGAAAGAGGGATCGGTTGTGGTAATTACAAAGGTGAGGTCTTTATGAGCATTTGTCCATAAAGAGCCATCTGTTACACCTGCACTAGAAGCGTCTTGCTCATATGTGGTTGACCGGATGATATCTAATCGTCCATAAGGCTTCTCTCCATATCCCTGCCATTGTATATCTGTGGAATTATTAGATAACCAACTGTATTGCTGAAAAGTCACTTTATACCAAGCTGGATTAACATTTGCAAATAGGTGCGATGTGAGAATTACTAAAAGTAGCAGTAAAGTATATACACT
Organism: uncultured Spirochaetaceae bacterium; assembly: GCA_964453215.1. Lineage (GTDB taxonomy): Bacteria > Spirochaetota > Spirochaetia > Sphaerochaetales > Sphaerochaetaceae > SABI01. Next base: position 8,099 of record CAYVRR010000006.1, read on the forward strand.
TTTTTTCATTGGTAACCCTCCTAACTTGATAATACTTCTTTGTAGGTAAGGAGGCAAGTTGTTAATTGCTAACTTGTGATATCAGTGAGAAATCAATTAAGGTAACCACATTATGTAGTTACCTATTGATTTGTGATGTATCGAGAAATGTGAGTGCTAATATCTATTCTTTTTAGGTCGACTTTTCTTGTTAGAATCACTTCTAAATCTTCTTTTAGAATCATCTCCACGAGAGCCCCGTTTTGCAAGGTGTTTACCATTAGGGTTATCGGGTTTTGCCCTTGTAATGACTGGTTTGCCATCACTTTGCATATCGCTAAAGGTTGAAAGGATGATTTTAGCTGCATCATTGTTTGCTGTGACAAATGAGAAGTCTTGCATGACCTGTACATCATTAAGTTCAGAATCATTTACCCTCGTATGCTCTTTGATGAAATCAACTAAGACTCGCTTTGTCATTCCATGATTAAATCCACGAGCAATGAAGAGCCGCGTATCATCTTGATGACTTCTTCTGCGATCCCAGTTATCTTTTCTGGCATATCTGTCGTTATCACGATCTCTTTTTGAGGATTTATCGTAATCTCCTCTTCTATTATCTCTCTCTTGCTCTCTAAGTTCACCAATTTTACGATACTCTTTTACAGAGAGCTGGTTTCCATAATGTTTTTCTAATAGGGTAGCAACAATCTTCTCTGCATCTTTTAATTCGAGTAGATCCTTTGCAATTTCTCCATAGACTTTTTGATGGGTGTCATCAAGAAGAGTTGTGATACTATCTAAAATCCGCTCCCTTTTAATTGCTACAATAGTATTAGCATCTGGAACATTCTCTTTTGTAATATCAAAACCTACAGTTCGTTTAATGTAGGTAAATCTTCTCATCTCAGATGGGGTAACAAAGGTGATAGCACTTCCTGTTTTTCCTGCTCTTCCAGTTCTTCCAATTCTATGTACATATGTTTCTGGGTTTTGTGGAATTGTGTAGTTAATAACATGGCTGAGATCTTGAACATCAATACCACGAGCTGCAACGTCAGTTGCAACAAGAATAGAAATTCTTTTTTCTCGTAATTTGTGTAAAATAATTTCTCTCTGTTTTTGAGCTAAATCTCCATGAATTGCTTCTGAGTTATACCCTCTGTCAATAAGCATCCTGCTCACTTCATCACTTTGCATTTTAGTTCTGCAAAAGACGAGACCATAAAAATCTGGAGCAATGTCTATTAAACGACATAGCAGTTCAATTTTATCACTCTCTTTCACTTGATAATAGTGTTGATCTGTGAGTTTTGTAGTATCATGTTCTCTCTCAATTTGAACAAGAGAGTAATCCTTCATAAATCTTTTTGCTAAGGATAAAATTGGTTTAGGCATCGTTGCACTAAACAAAAGCATCCTTTTATCATCTGGGATTTCTTTCAAAATAGTTTCAATATCTTCAATAAACCCCATATTTAACATTTCATCGGCTTCATCTAAGACAGCGAATTGTACATGAGATAAATCGAGTGTTTTACGGCGAATGTGGTCAAGAATTCTTCCAGGAGTTCCCACAACAACTTGTGCACCCCTTTTTAATCTGCGTATTTGCAGATCCATGCTTGCTCCCCCATACACGGGGATCACATTGAGTGCTTCATCACTTCGCATTGACTCTATTTCTGCAGCTACTTGTACTGCTAGTTCACGTGTAGGGCTTAAAATAATTGCTTGAACATGTTTTTTTCTTGCGTCGACGATCTCTAAAATAGGAAGGCCAAACGCTGCGGTTTTTCCTGTTCCTGTTTGAGCTTGACCTACGACATCGCATTGTTCTTTTAATAGTAATGGTATACAGGCTGCTTGAATGGCAGTAGGTTCTTTAAATCCCTTTCTTTCAAGGGCATCTAGCGTGCTTTGGGATAACCCAAGAGCCGCAAATTTCTCCAATTGTTGCATGAGACTCCTAAATATATATGTTGTGCTGATAAGGATATGAATATAGGCACATTCTTACTCTATACAAATGATTAAACTTATTCAAGGTGAATAGGGCTTGTTAGGTAGAACTAGTTTATCTTCTATTGTAACTATTAAAGGTGTTAACACTCATCTTTTCAATAAAAAATGAAAAAAACTCTCATACCCCACATCGATAATAGATCTTTTTTTCTGATAAAGAGGAAGCAAAATAGAGAAAGATGACGTTCTTATTAAAAAGAGGGGGGATATATGAAAGAACAACTAAAAGAAACACAACAACACCAGCATCCTCAACACACAGTAGATAGAGAAGCTATTTTGTTCGAGTGGTGTCTAGGGAAGACTATTGCCCATTTAGCCAGAGAATATTCAGTTACATACCATAAGATGTATCGCTTAATTAAAAGCGATTAAATACATCTTCAGCAAAACCTGCAAGGTGCTCTATCGGAACTTCTATCCCATCATCTAGAACCATATACCCATCGAAATGGCCAAATACTTGATGTTGCACCGATTTTATAATGAGGTAATTACTCTCTGTTGCCCTATCAGCTACTGGGGTGAAGGTGAGGTGTATTCTCTTATCATTTGAAGTAACTTTCCATGGTTTTTCATATCCTTCTTCTGAGATGTGAAATTCTATCTGATCAATTTTGTGAATTTTATTATCATAAAAAAGGGCATTTTCACTCACTTCACTCCGATCAGAAAAACCATACCCTAGGTTAAAACCAATAGGAACAGAGTCCTTAAAACCACTTGCTGATGCCCAGTACCACCTATTTTGGTAGGTCCATCTACCACGACCCCAGTCGAGTGTCCCAACTGCTTCATCGGGTGTTAATTCAAAAGTAGTATCTCCAAGTCGAACAGTTCCACTAACCCCCATACAATTTATTTTTTGATTATAATAAAAAGCTTTTCTATTTTCTGGCCAGCTTGTTGCTATATTAATACTCTCCATTTTAAGGGGTTGTACAACAGTTAAGTCAGCCTCTAACCCTTTTGATGCTTGCAGTTCAATAAAGGGGGCTCCACATAAAATCCTTCGCCTCTCATCCCGTTTTGAATAGGCAATTCTAAGGTTCTTATTTGAATAGGCAACTTGGTAATCATCACTATGAGGTGGCAATCCAAGGCGTCCAAGTGGCAAAGGTTTTAAGGCATCTTGTTGTCTCCAGTTTCCAGTTTTCATATCAATAAAGGCAATTGCAAAAAGACCAACATATCCTAAATCACTAAAAGTAGTAGTGAGAAAGAATTGGTGTTTGTGGGAGTAGATTGCAAAGTAATCCCACTCTTTGATACTCATTTTTGAAGCATGCATCGCATCCCTTGAATATTTCCAATAGGGTCTTCTTGCCCAGCCAACTTCATTGAGTAATCCATCTTTGTTTAAGAGTTCTATCTCTTTTTTTACTTCATGTTGTTTCATTATTCCTTTCCTTGCAACCTTCTTCGCATCAAGCTAGGAAGTGTTAAATCACTATCTTGTAGTGAGTCTTTTAACTGATCTACAGATGATGGACCGATAATAGAAACTGATGGGAAAGGGGAACTCGTAATATAAGCAATAACAAGGGAAGTTACAGAAATCCCCAATTCTTGACTCATCTGTTGAACCTTCTCCAATGTAGCTATATTTTTAGCACTCACATAGCGTGAGGTTATTTTCTCATTTAACATTTCAAGGCTCTTTAATTGGCTAGCTTTTGTGAAAAATCCTTTTGCTTGAGATGAAAATGCAAATACTGGCAATTGATGCTCTTCATACCAATTGAGGGACTCATCATCCATAAAGATAAGAGAATCATCATCCATTTTTACCCCATCTGTTGTTGCAAGGGAGTAATGAATTTCACTCGCCTTTATAACAGGTGCTTGGTTTTGATAACTATACAGGTGAGACTCCTCTATCCTCTTTGTGCTCCAGTTAGAGGCTCCAAAGGATGTGACGGGAAATTGGGATTCGATTCGATTAAGAATGTCGACCATATAATGGACAGGTTTGGTAGTATCATCTCGATGGAAGAACCACATATCGATTGTGTCAGTGTTAAGCGCTTCAAAACTCATTTGTAAATCCTTCACGATATGAGTATATGAGATTCTACTCGTACCACTAGGTATATCTGGGTGTCCCCCTTTTGTAATAATTGCCATTTCTTTATACATATTATTACTTTTTAACCACTTTCCAATAATCTTTTCACTCTTTCCTAAGCTATTACTATCCATTTGCCCATAGACAAGGGCTGTGTCGACACTCGTGCCACCTCGATGTGCAAACTCATCAAGTAGCTTAAAAGAGGTTTTTTCATCGATTTTTGTCCCAAAATAGGTTGTCCCTAATGCAATAGTTGAAAACTTCTTCTTATTTCCTTCAATTAAAATATAGCGCATACCAAAGCCTCCTCACACACTATTATAGTTAAAGATATGCAAAGTTGGTAGTGAAATATCTTCCCCGTTATATAATTGACTGCATAATGGAACAGGTGATACAATTCTAGATATGTTTTCACCACCTACTAGATTATCATCTTACATCACTTCATATATACTTAATCAAACCACAGGTGAGCCATACATAGTTTCTGTTATCGGTAGTGGAGGGAAAACTTCAACAATAGAACTCATAACCAAGTCCCTCCTTCAAAGGGGTAAGAGAGTTCTTATCCTCACCACCACCCACATGGCTCACCCAATTCATCATCACTACCCTTTTGATGTCTATATAGCAGATGAAAAAGAGAGAGAAATTCCAACAAAATGGAAATTAAAACAAGCACTATTAGTTGCCACTCACTCTCAAGACAAAGTTGGACCCGTTTCATCTGAGGTAATGAATAATCTTTTTCCCAATTACGACATCATCCTTATTGAATCAGATGGAGCGAGGAATATGAACCTTAAATACCACAGAAGTGATGAGCCGGTTGTTATCGATAAAACCCACTTAGTTCTCAAAGTAGTAGGCATTGCTTCTCTCCATCATAATGTATGTGAGCAAGTGCATAATAGTTCTCAATTTTTAAAAGAATACCCCACAAAAAAAGGTCTTGTTACATATGAACTCATCCATTTTCTTACCTTCTTACACAAACAGATAGAAGATACAAAGAGTATCTTTTTATATAATCAAAGTGATGCACTTCGTGTGGGTGAAGTGGATGAGTTAATTAATGAAGGAATTCCCTATTTTGAAAGAGCTAATAATCTTGTTTTAGTTGGATCAGTACAAAAAGATAGAATTGACTATAGTAACTATAAGGAAATTGAATCATGAATATATTTAAAAAAGCAGCTGAACTTGAAGAGCTAAACAAAGCTTTTGCATTAATCACGATAACTAAAAGTGTTGGCTCCACTCCAAGAAGTAATGCTCGGATGATTGTCCTCCCTGATGGAACAACATATGGAACAGTGGGGGGAGGGGTTTCAGAATTTGAAGCTATCAAGCGATCTGTTGAACTTATTAAAATGGGAAAAAGTGATCATTTTGCTCAATCCCTTAAGGTCTCTGAGGGGCATAACTGTGGAGGTGAATTAGAATTTTTTATTGAAGTGATCAATCCTCTCCCTCGACTTATCCTTGTTGGAGGCGGACATGTTAATTTAGAGATTGCCTCTTTAGCAACCTCATGTCAATTTTCTGTTGAAATAGTGGAAACAAGAATTGAGTATGCGAATAGTGAACGATTTCCCTATGTAAAAACATTTTATGTTGAAAATACTATAGAAAAAGCATTAGAGAAAGTCCTTATTGATGAAAAAAGTGCTATCATTATTGCGACCCACGCCCTTGATAAACAAGCTCTTCAATCAGTAATTCTCTCTCGTGCATTTTATATAGGAATGTTGGGTTCAAGAACAAAAGTGCACACCTTTAGGCAACATTTGAAAAACACTCTTCATATAGACCTTTCTACCTTGCAAAATTTCTTTGCTCCAATTGGCCTAGATATTAAAGCGCGTACTCCAATAGAGATTGCTGTCTCTGTGGTAAGTGAACTGATGGCAACCTACTATAAAACAAGTAAGAAATCTTTACGCGATAGGAGTCAAAACCTCATAATTGTGAGGGGGGCAGGGGACATAGCTAGTGCCACAATTCTACGCCTTCATAAAGCTGGCTACCGTGTTCTTGCCATTGAGATTGAAAAGCCAACCACAATACGTCGCACAGTGAGTTTCTCTAGTGCAATAGAATTGGGTGATATGAAATTAGAAGGTGTAGTGTGTATTCGAGTTAATAGCGTAGAAGAAGCAAAAAGTGTGATGGATAACCAACAAGTTGCTATTATGGTAGATCCTCACGGAAAGAGTATTTCAGCTCTCCATCCTTTTGTTGTGGTAGATGCAATACTTGCAAAAAAGAATTTAGGAACTCATCTCTCTATGGCCCCTTTTGTTGTTGCTCTTGGTCCTGGGTTTGAAGCAAAGAGAGATTGCCATGTTGTTGTAGAGACGATGAGGGGTCACAACCTTGGAACTATTATTACTACAGGTAGTGCACTACCTAACACTGGAGTACCTGGTATAATTGCAGGAGAGTCATCAAAAAGGGTGATTCACTCATCTCATAGTGGAGTTTTTAAGAGTGTGAAAAAAATTGGTGATATAGTTAAGAAAAGCGAAGTTATAGCGTATGTTGGAGAGCATAAAGTAGAAGCTACTGTGAGCGGGGTATTAAAGGGACTATTAAGTGATGGTATTATAGTTCCAGTTGGTTTTAAGATTGGGGACATCGACCCCAGAGGCATAGTTGAATATTGCTACAGTGTCAGTGATAAAGGGAGAGCTATTGCAGGAGCTGTCTTAGAAGCTGTTGACTCTTTTCATAATGGAACTAGTTATGATCTACTTAGATAATGCTGCAACAAGTTGGCCAAAAGCTCCGAATGTGGCAAAAGCTATAACAAAGGCGATTGAAGAGCCCTATGGAAATATTGGGAGGTCTTCTCACAGGCCATCTGTTTTATCAAGTAGCGCCCTCTTTCAATTTAGATCTCTTGTTCAATCAACTCTTCCCTACACTCCAGTTGAACACATTATTATCACCCCTAGTGCAACTCATGCCCTAAATATTGCCATATTAGGGAGTGTTTCTAAAGGACAAACAGTTATTACAACACACCTTGAACACAATGCTGTAATGAGGGTGTTAGATAATTGTAACAATAGAGTTATCCCTTTAAAGAGTGACCCCTATGGAAGGGTCCTTGTTGATAAGGTAGTACAAACTATTTATGAATATGAGCCAAAAGTTGCCATTATTAATGGAGCAAGTAACGTACATGGGGTTATTCAACCCCTTGAAGAGTTACTCACTATCTTTCGTGAACACAATATCATGTGTATACTTGATGCGAGCCAAGTAATGGGGGAATGTGATATTCCTCCCATTATGAAAGAGGTACATGGTGCCATCTGTTTTTCTCTTCATAAAGGCTTACTTGGGCCAGCTGGGTGTGGCATTATGGCCCTTTATGGCTCTTTTTCTCCCAATCCACTCTATTTTGGTGGAACTGGAAGTTCATCTGACTCTATAATTCAGCCCTCTTTTTTACCAGATAAATATGAAAGTGGCACTCTCCCTATTCCATCAATTATAGGAGCTATACCTGCTCTTGAATATGTACTAGCACATAAGAAAAAAATATATGCCCATAAAAATAAGATGAGTGATTATTTATACCAATCACTTATAGAAATTGAAGAATTACGAATGCTTTCCCCAAAGGAAAAAAGAGTTGGCAATATTACTTTTACAACCAAAGAGGGAACTATTAGTTCTCTATCTCAAATTTTAGCACTTGGTGATATAGCATGTAGGGCAGGGTTTCATTGTGCTCCCCTTGCTCACACATATTTAGGGACACAATTACAAGGTGGTGCAATACGTTTAAGTATCGGATACACTACAGAAATAGAAGAACTTGATGAAGTTGTTACACAGATTAAAAGAGGAATATATGAGTCAAACAGATAAGGAACTAACCTCATTCACAGCGTTTGCAGGATGTGGAGCGAAACTTGGCCCCCAATTTCTAGATAAAGCACTTTGTGATCTCACGCAACCAAAAAACCCTCGTGTACTAAGTGATTTTTCTCATGCAGAAGATTGTGGCGTGTACCAGGTGAGTGAAGATATTGCAATTGTGAGTACATTAGATTTCTTTCCCCCCATGTGTGACGATCCATTCACTTTTGGGCGAATTGCAGCTGCTAATGCCCTCAGTGATATTTATTCTATGGGGGCAACCCCTGATACGGCCCTTTCAATTGTTTGTTTCCCCGAATCTACTGTAGATATTTCAGTATTAAAAGAGATCTTACGGGGAGGAATGGATGCTTTACATGAAGCAGGTACTACCTTAGTTGGAGGACATAGCATTAAAGATCGTGAAGTGAAGTTTGGCCTGAGTGTCAACGGAACAGTTCATCCAAAAAAGATTCTACAAAACAATACTCACACCCGTAATGAAGTTCTTATTCTCACTAAACCAATAGGAGTTGGAATCATTAACACGGCTGTAATGGCAAAGATGGCGAGTGATGAACAACGCTTGAGGGCTCACACCCTCATGATGACCCTCAACAAGGATGCATATGAAGTTATAAAAGAGTTTAATGTGACAAGTTGCACCGATGTGACCGGTTTTGGCTTACTTGGCCATGTATGTGAAATGGCAATCGATAACCCAATTGGAATCACTATCGATTCAACAAAGGTTCCTATTATTGAAGGAGCATTTAATTTTGCCTCAATGGGACTTCTCCCTGGAAATGCCTACACGAACTACGAATATAGGGGGAAATTTGTGAGTGGGATAGAAGATATAGAAGATCCCCTCAATTATATCCTATTTGACCCACAAACTTCAGGGGGACTCCTTTTTAGTGTTGATGCCTCCTTAGAAACTCAGGTTCTGCACAGATTGAAAGAGAGGGGGGTAGAGGGAGCTACTATTGGATATACAGATACATCAAGAGGTGGTGTGAGGGTGATATAAGAAGGATTGATATATCAGCATCTTGTGGGCTTGAAATAGCTAATAAATATGCTATAATACTTCATTGTTGAAGATTTTGGTGAATGTGCTTTACCTATAATGTTGAGATACCTAATGAAAAAAAAATTACTTCTTTTGTTTGTTGTTGTTATTAGCAGTTCAGTATCAATTTTTGCTGACTATCGCCTAGATCTCTTTTCTATGGATCCTTTGTACGAGCCCTACATTGCTGATAGAAATAGGTCAAGTTTGAGTTTTAATGTTGCCTATTTATTTGATGGCATACCAACCTATTTGATGCAAGAGGGCCGCTACAGTAAAACACCCACAAAAATTGATTTTAAAAAAGCCTATGATAGCCCCATGTACTCTTCAATCCATATTGGCGAAACACTCAGTATTTTAAGACATACTTTTACATCTGATAATCGTCTCACCCCTATTTCTTTTGATTTTTCTATCCAGTTTTTATTGAAGTTCGTGATGGATGCGGGCCTTACAGATCTTTATGGCAATGATGGTGTCTATTTCTTTGGAGGAACAATGCGTATGAGCAATATTCTTTCAATGAGAGTTGGACTTCACCACTACAGCTCCCACTATGGAAGCGCTCTACTTTATAACCTTAATGGCTTGATTGATACAAATTATAAGTATATTCGAATGAATAGTTTCATTGTTGCCCTTTGTGTAGAACCCATAGATGGAATACGATTGTATGGTGAGTATAGCACATTGGCTCCTGGAATCACTTCTACATATAAACCCTTTATGTTTAGTCCCTATTGGTATACTGAGTATAGAGAGACTGATCATCCAAAAGAATATAATGCACGTATTATAAACTTTGGAGTAGAACTCTCTTATCCACTCTTTGAACATCTTGGAAAGACAACCCTTGCTTATGATTGCCATATGTATGAAGAGGGTAAAATTCATTACAAAGATGATGCGGGTGAATTACAAGATTTTGAGTATCGTGAAGATTCTATGTGGGAAGTTGAGCACGGGTTAGTGTTAGCACAGCAATGTAGCGATTTACTCTCTATTGAGATTGGGTATTACAATGGACGGCACATCTTAAATAATTTCTATTATCAAAGATCTAGTTATGTAACAGTTGGAATGAGAATAACTTTTAATGGTGAACTAACACTTTTTAATTCAGCAAAGAGATAGCAGCAAAGGAGTAAGGTGTGAAAAAAGTGACTCTAGTACTACTCATGATTTTTATTGTAGCTTCTATGTTTGCTCAATTTGGATACACGTTAGATGTCCTCTCTTTTGACCCCCTGTATAGAGAATATTATGCTGACAAATATAGAGCTGGTATGACCTTTAATTATGCTTATGTAGCAGATGGGTTTCCTAATTACGTATATCAGGATTGGAGGCAAAAAAACCAAGTAGGCGACCATCAAGATACACCACAGATTTTTTGGTTAACAGAAGAATTATCTGGTGCCCCTTATATTGGGATTGTTAATGTAGGTGAGACACTTTCACTACTAAGACATACCTTTATTTTTAATGGGAAGCTTAGTCCCATATCAATAGATTTCTCTGCGCAAGGTCTTATTAGCTTTATTATGGAAGGAGAGATGGCTGATAACATCGGCTTTGATGGAGTCTACTTCTATGGAGCACATCTAAGAGTAGCTAATACATTCTCTTTAAGAGCAGGTCTTCATCACTACTGCTCTCACTATGGAGATGCAATTCTTAAGAGAATTGACAACACTGCAAGTCCTGATGGGTTATCAGAGTTAGACAAATTTTGGATTACCTATAAATATGTCAGGATGAATGGTATCGCTATTGGACTCTCTATTGAACCTTTTTCTTGGATGAGGGTGTATGGTGAATATAATTTTCTCTCTAAGAACGTTGATAGTTGGAGACCTGTTATTTTTAGACCCAGTTGGACAAATCTTGAACCCCATTATAATTTTCCAGATGATTATAAGGCACGAATAATAAACTTTGGTTTAGAATTGCAATTTCCTATATTTACCCGTTTGGGAAACACAATCGCTGCATATGATTGTCATATGTATGAAGAGGGGAAGATCTTATATAAAAATGAGCATGGTATCCCCGATCCTAATATGACCCCTTTATATCTTCCTGACTCTCCATATGAGGTTGAACACTCTTTTCTTATTGCCCAAGAGGTTAATGAATCAGTCTCATTTGAAATAGGGTATCGTTATGGAAGGTTCCCCGCCAATTCGTTCTATTATGAAAGATCTTCATACTTCTTTTTTGGAGCAAGATTCAATCCTAAAGCAACAGTAAAGCTCATTGATGTGAGAAATTGAATCTATTCTAATATCTAAGATTCAACCTACATTCTTCTTGTAATCACATCCATTTTTTTAATGCAATTGCTCTATGCACTAAAAAATGTAAAAATTTATTCTATTTTAAGGAAAGTTTTTGTTGACTAGTGTTTCTATATATAGTAACGTGTCTTTTATGAGGAGCTCATATGGACGATTTAAATGAAATAATTGATGTGTTTGTACGTACTACAAGTAATATCGAGATGCAAAAGCTATTTGAAGAGCTATTCACAATGAAAGAAAAATATGATATTGCCCTTCGTTGGCGACTTATGAAAGAGCTTCATAATGGAAAGAGTCAACGGGAAATTGCCCGTGATTTAGGCATTAGTTTATGCAAAATCACACGAGGGTCAAAAATATTAAAACAAAGCGATTCACAAATGAATCAAATATTACGGGAGTATAACAATGATTTCAGCAGCTAAAAATATATCACTAAACACACTACAACCAGATGAAATGGGATATTTTGGAGAATATGGGGGAGCACTACTGCCACCAGATCTTGCCAAAGTTATGCAAGATATTACACATAGCTATAATAGCATTAAAGTTGATCCAGTATTTATTAAAGAACTTGCGATGCTTCAAAAAACATATACAGGTCGCCCATCACCAATATACTATGCAAAAAGATTATCAGAGGCTCTCGGTGGTGCGAAAATCTATCTTAAAAGAGAAGATTTAAATCACACAGGAGCTCACAAAATTAACCACTGCTTAGGAGAAGTTCTTCTTGCTAAGAAAATGGGGAAAAAGAAAGTAATTGCTGAAACAGGAGCTGGCCAACATGGAGTGGCCCTTGCTACTGCCGCCTCCCTCATGGGCTTAGAGTGTGACATCTATATGGGAGAAGTTGATATCAAAAAACAAGCTCCTAACGTAAGGCGTATGCAAGTGTTAGGGACAAAAGTAATTTCTGTTACAAGAGGTACCAAAACACTTAAAGATGCAGTTGATGCAGCATTTGAAGCATATCTAGAAGACCCAATTACAACAATGTATGCTATTGGCTCTGTTGTAGGACCTCATCCATTTCCTATGATGGTAAGAGATTTCCAAAGTGTAGTAGGGGTTGAAGCAAGAGAGCAGTTCCTTGAAATGACTAACTCCCTCCCCACTGCAATAATGGCTTGTGTTGGGGGAGGTTCGAATGCAATGGGAATCTTCAGTGGCTTTTTAGATGATTCTGATGTAAAAATTATTGGTGTTGAGCCAGGTGGTCGAAGTGATAAAAGCGGCGACCATGCAGCGACTATGGCATTTGGGAAAAAAGGGGCTATCCATGGGTTTGAGTGTTACCTTCTTCAAGATGAGAGTGGAGAAGCTCTTCCAGTCTACTCAATCGCTAGTGGCCTTGATTACCCAGGAGTTGGCCCTCAGCACTGTTACTTAAGAGATATTAAACGAGTTGAATATGTAAAAGCATCAGATAGAGAAGCTTTAATTGCTTTTTATGATTTAAGCCGACTTGAAGGTATCATTCCAGCATTAGAAAGCTCTCATGCCCTCGCCCATGCAATAAAAATGGCTCCAAGTATGAACAAAGATGAAACTATTTTAGTGAATTTATCAGGGAGGGGGGATAAAGATATGGATTATGTGCTAGAAAACTACCCACTTGAAAAATATGAAGAACTTGAAGAGCAGAGGATGCTATTCACAAACAGAACAACAAGATAAAATCATCCTGGCCAGTGTGTAAATCACTGGCCATACTTTTTATAAAAATCAAAATACTTCACCTTATTCCCCTTTTCATTTACAACATCTCCCTATTACGAGTATAATCATCGTACTGTTTCTATGATTAATTGACTTAAAGGAGAATTTACTATGGCTCAAACACTTTTTTACGAGATGTTTAAAAATATGAGTGATGTGAAAATGATACAATTTGGTGATTATATACTTCCCCTACATTTTTCAAAAGGAATTAAAGCAGAGCACTTAGCTGTTCGTAGTGCCGTTGGCTTATTTGATGTCTCTCACATGGGGCGCATCATTTTGAGAGGAGAAGGGGCAGCGTCACATCTTGATTACCTTTTGACAAATTCTGTGAAATCTTTAAAAGTAGGGCACCTTCAGTATACACTTATGTGTTATGAAAACGGAACAACAATTGATGATGTCATTGTGTATCGATTAAAAGAAGATGAGTTTTATATTGTCTTAAACGCAAATAATATTGATAAAGATATTGATTGGATTACCAATTCTAACCCAAAAGGATTTGATTCATCTCAAATTGAGTGTATTAACCTCACTCCATCAACATCCCAATTAGCGCTTCAAGGTCCTTCAAGTGCCCTTTTGTTAGAAAAACTTGGAACTCAAGTGTCCTCACTCAAGTTTTTCCAGTTCTATGAATCTACTACAATAGATGGAATTGAAGTGATGCTTTCTCGTAACGGGTATACAGGAGAAGATGGTTTTGAAATATATGTACAAAATGAAGATGCCCACAAGCTATGGGATACTCTGTTAGAAAAAGGGGCTGAATATACTATTACCCCATGTGGACTAGGTGCTCGAGATACTCTGAGAATAGAGGCAAAACTTCCATTATATGGGCATGAGATATCTGAAGAGATTACCCCTTTAGAGGCTAATTTGTCCTCCTTTGTGAAGTTTGATAAAGCTGATTTTTGTGGAAAAAGTGCATTAAAAGAGCAACAACTGGGTGGGATACCCCGTTCAGTGAGGGGAATAGAGATGATAGATCCATCAGTTCCTCGCAATGGATGTAAAGTGTTTTATAAAGAAGCTGAAATAGGATATGTGACAAGTGGGACAAAGAGTCCAACACTTGGACTCTTTATTGGGTATGTATTGATTGATCGCCAATCTGGGGTGAGTTTCCATGATTCAGTCGAGATTGAGATTCATGGTAAACGAAAATTGGCTAAAATTGTTAAAACACCTTTTTACAAAAGAACTGGAAAGAAAGAGGAGTAATCTATTTTTTCTTACCTCTATCTTTTTTCATCTTCTTCTTTTTCTTAAGAGGAAGATGGTAATAATTACGTGCCCAAGAGATAGTATCTTCTATTGTTTGTTTGAATGAGGTCACTCGATACCCAAAAGAGGTATGAGCTTTTTGATATGAGTAGTTGCTATTACTCTTAAGTGTTGAGAGGGAGTAGGGTGTAAATAGTGGTTTTGTCTTTTTAATTCGGTAATACAAAAGGGCAAAAGGGCTCACAATATAGGCAAGCCAATGGGGAATCCATATTAAGGGGCGTTTATTTTTAGTTATTTCCTTTAGGTATGTTAATAGCTCTTTTATAGAGTGGTATTCTCCACTTAAGATATAACACTCTCCACTTTGTCCCTTCTCTTGTGCCAACAACATCCCTTTCACGACATCTCTCACATCAACAAAATTATACCCTCCACTTGTGTACGTTCTAAAATTCCCTTTCAGGTAACTATATATGAGGTGCCCCATGTGACTCATTGCATAATCTTCAGGTCCAATTATTCCAGCTGGGTGCACAATGATAGTTTCAAGGCCCTCTTTTGAGGCATCTATTACTAACTGAGTTGCTATTGCTTTAGTTTTGGCATAGGACCCTTTGATAAAAGAGGGATTGAATGAAGAACTCTCTTTTGTCTCTTTATTCCCTTTCTCTTCTTGTATTGCATGAACACTACTTGTATAGATGAGCCTTGATACGTTTGTCTCTTTACATGCTCTAATAACATGTTTGACTCCATCAATATTTACACTCTTCATCAGCTTTTTCATCTTTCTTGAAGAGGAGATATCAATAATACCAGCTGTATGAAATACTACATCAATTCCTTTACATGCTATGATAATAGAATCTAGATCTCTTACATCTCCATAAAGAATATGGTCACAATAATGAGATATTTGTGAAATACTCTCTCCTGGAAGTATGAAGCATGTAACTTCATCCCCCCTCTCTTTGAGAGCTTTGGTGAGAATTGTTCCAAGGTGTCCAGTTGCTCCTGTTACAAGAACTTTCATATTACCACCTCCATATCACTCAATATATTCAACAATCTCTTTCATTTGTTTTAGTAGCGAGATGAAATGATCTGAGCCAAAACGATCCGCCATCAAGTGGCACCACGCGTCAACCTCATCATTTTTATCCTTAACAATAGACTTCCCTTTCAAAGTTAATCCAATTGAGACTTTTCTTCTATCATCTTCATAGAGCGTTCTTTGTATCAATTGTTTTTTCTCAAGGGTACGTAAAGCTGAAGTGACAGTTGGCCTTGAGATATGAAGGAAAGAGCTTATCATAGAAGGAAATACTTCTTTATTTTCACTTTCAAACAAATTAATTGCATTCAAAACAGCTATCTCCCCCCTATAAAAGTCTCCAACTGTTGCACTAAATGTACTTCCACTAAGAGTTCTTATGATTGAGTGTAATATTTGTGCCGCTTCATTTGAATTATTCATTTCATCTCCTAATAGTTTATATATCTAATAGTTCACACATCTAATTATATACTAATTATTATCGTTGTCAACTTTTGTTATATAAAGCGTTGCTCAACCTCTTAAATTTGACTACAGTAGAAGTATGAACAGTAGCCACATACAAACAGAACTAATTCCATTAGATAATTCTGCAATTATTTATCCTCCAACTGTGGCTCGTTTTAATTCAAATATGTTTCGTCTCTCTATGGATCTCACAATAAAAGTGAATCCTCATCGCCTATTAACAGCTCTTGAACATAGTATAAAACGCTTTCCATACTTCTCTGTCTCTCTCCATAATGGGTTTTTTTGGTACTATTTAAGTGCACATTCAGCTCCATTAGAAGTCTATGAAGATAATCCTTCTCCCTGTCGTCATTTTAATTTAAAAAAAGGGGCTCATGGATATCTTTTTAAAGTGTTTTATAGAGAAAAAAGGATTGCTGTTGAATTCTTCCACGCAGTTACAGATGGAACTGGTGGATTAATCTTTTTAAAGTCCCTTGTCGCTGAATATTTACGCCTTAGTGGATATGAGGTAGGAGAGGAAGCTGACATTTTATTACCTGAATCTAAGGTGAGGCAAGAGGAGTTAGAAGATTCTTTCGAACGGTTCTATCGACCTATAAAATCTGTATTTAAAGTCGAATCACGAGCATTTCATTTTAATCCTAAAGATCAACTTAAAGATGAGTTAGAGGTGATATCAGCATCTCTTTCAATTGAAGAATTAAAAATAGTTGCTAAAAAGTATGGCCTCACCATTACTGAGTATATTGTGTGTGAAACATTAGCTGCCTTACAGCAATTGCAAAAAATGCATGTGCCGAATAAGAGAAAATGGGCTCCAATTCGATTATCTGTCCCAGTAAATATTCGAAAAGTATTTAATTCGACTACCCTAAGGAATTTTACCCTATTCATAGTTGTTGGAATTGATGTGAGACTTGGCCACTATGAATTTGATGAAATTGTTAATTCTGTAATGCACCAAATGCGTAGCAGTGTGAATGAGAAAACTCTTTCTCTACAGATCTCTCGAAATGTGATGGGAAGACGACACCCCCTTATTCGTTACGCCCCCAATATTATAAAAAATCCCCTCATGAAGCTTTTTAGTGATTCATATGGAGATAATATTTACTCATCAGTAATTAGCAATATAGGCAATGTTACCCTTCCATCTGGTATGGATGAGGTGGTAGAACGACTCGACTTCTTTCTATCCCCTAGTAAGTTAAATAAAGTTGCCTTAGCAGTAGTAGGTGCAAATGGCAGGCTTGTTGTAAATATTACGAGTATTCTCACACATAACACAGACTTTGAGAGGCTGCTGTTAACTTCTTTTGTACAAAAAGGGGTTCGTGTTGAGGTCTCTACAAATCGAAGAAATTAGGTAGATTGAGGTATATTACATGGCATATTGTGTTGAGTGTGGTGTTAAATTAGAAGAAGGAGCAACTAATTGTCCTCTTTGCCACAGAGAGGTATTAGCTCCAAAAGAAATTATAGGCAAGAGAGGAAAGTCGTTATTTGAACAACAAAAAGGGGAAGAAGAGATATTTCCTTCCTTGAAATATGATAAAAGAAGAAAAGGATTAATTGAACTTAGTATTACTTTTGTTGGAGTTGCAATCATTACTCTCCTTATTACAGGTATTGCTATCAAAGACTCTTTTTCTCCATGGTTCCCTATCGCCTGCACGATATTAGGCTCCATCTACCTCTTTATTATCTTATTTGGGAAATCAACCTATACTCGTATTGGCACTCTTTTTGCCATTCAAACCATAGTTACCCTCTTTACCATCGATATCTTTGATTTATCCCTTACATGGTCACCTTATGCAATGATAGGAGTAGTACTTCTTTATATCATTGCAGTCTTTCCATTTTATACACGCCCCTTCTCTGTCCTTATGAAAGTGAGTATCATCAGTGTTGTTATTCTCATCTCACTGTTGTTATTTGATTTGTTCTCTTCTGATGGCCTGTTGTGGTTTTTCCCACTAGCACTTCCCACCTTCCTTGTTACGTTAGTGGGGTTTATTTTACTTGCTCTTCGTTATATCTACGGAAAGCCATCCCTTAGTGATATGGTTCTCTCTATTATCATTAATATAGCAATTGGAACTGTCGCAGGAGATTTTTTCTCATTAAGAATGATGAACTCAGAACATATTCTTACCTGGTCAAAGAGTCTCCTTATTGTTTCAATTATCTTAATTCTATTTCTCATAGCACAGGCAACTATTCGAAGAGTGAGATTCTATTTTAATAATAAAATACGATAAATCTATTTACGCCAGAATGATCTAGTAAAGATAGATAGGACTGTATATATTTCAAGTCGTCCAGCTAGCATCATTAGTGATAAAAACCATTTTACATAGTGAGGCATTTCACCAAACCCAACCCCACCAGGACCAACTCCCTCAAGACCAAGTCCAATATTTCCAACAGAAATTAACCCAGAGGCAAAACTTGTTAACAAGTCATACCCACTTGAAGCTACAACCAAGGTTGAAGCTAGGACAAGGGCAATGTAAATTGCTACAAATCCTGCAATGCTATTTACTGTTTTCCACCGAATTCTCTCATTTTGAGTTTGTAAGCTAAAGATTCCTTTAGGGTGGAGTAAACTCTTAATATTTAGCACCCCAAGTTTAAACATCGTAATCAAGCGAGTAACTTTTATTCCACCCCCTGTTGACCCTGCAGAGCCTCCAACGAACATCAACGTTAAAAGAACTGCATGAGTAAGTGGAGGCCATAAGCCATAATCGGTTGTAGCAAAACCTGTTGTTGTAATAATTGAAGCTACATGGAAAGCTCCATAGCGAAGTGATGTAGCAAAAGTTGGGTACACACTCTTAGAAAAAAGGGTGACAGTTGTAATCATTGTAGCTATGAAAAAGATAGATAGATAAACCTTTAGTTCACTATCTCTATATACATCAGTAAATCTTGCTCGAATCAAGGCAAAATAGAGGGAAAAGTTTACCCCTGCCATCACCATGAAAATTGTAACAACGACATCTACATAGGCACTGTTATAATATCCTATAGAAGCATTTTTGGTAACAAATCCACCGGTCGCTACACTACCAAAGGTGATAGTGAGTGCATCGTAGAGGGGGAGATTTCCTATCATCAATAAAATTGTCTCTAATAATGTCATCCCTAGATAGATAAGCCACAAAATGAGTGCAGTGTTTTTAATTTTAGGGGTGAGTTTACTCTTAGTTGGCCCTACAGCCTCTGCTCCAAATAGTTGAAACCCTTCTGCTCCTATGAGGGGAAGGAGGGCAACGAATAAGACAACAATACCCATTCCACCTAACCAGTGGGTAAGACTTCGCCAAAAAAGAATCGATTTGTAAGAAGATTCAATGTCACTAAGGGTAGTGAGCCCTGTTGTGGTGAACCCACTCATCACCTCCATAAATCCACTTGTGTAATCAACTGTTGTGTTAGTGATAGTAAGGGGGATTGCCCCAAGAGCACTAGCAACTACCCACGTTAAGGTGACAAAAAGGTATACATCTTTTACTGTTAAACTTATCCCTTTAGTTCTCCACGACCTTCCAATTGTGAGTATAATTGTGACATAGACGATAATAATAGCTAAGGTAAATAAAAAAGCTCTAAAAGCTTCCCACTCTCCAAAATATGCTGCCATGATGGTGGGAATAAGCATAAACATCCCTATGATACTTTGCATAGTTCCCGAAAGGCGTAG
This sequence comes from uncultured Spirochaetaceae bacterium, assembly GCA_964453215.1. Taxonomy (GTDB): domain Bacteria; phylum Spirochaetota; class Spirochaetia; order Sphaerochaetales; family Sphaerochaetaceae; genus SABI01. The sequence goes on from CAYVRR010000006.1 coordinate 27,641, forward strand.
TATTTGTTTCCAGTTCATGGTAGATCCTTTATGAGAATAATTGATTAATATATTCGAGATGCTCTCTACCAGCACAAACTATGAGAATATCATCTTCATGTATGGTGTAATTCCCGGTTGGAATAATATTCTTACCCTTGCTCGTAATTCCTGCTATTACACCCCTATTTTTCATATTAATCTCTTTGATTTGTTTTCCAACAACTCTCGCTTCACTTGAGATAATAAACTCAAATATCTCAAAAGCACCCCCAAATAGGGAGTGAACTGAGGATACGTGAGCTCCTCTCATATATTTAAGGAGAGAATCGACTGTTGCTTCACTTACACTGATCACAGAATTTATGCCCATGTGTGAAGCAAGGCGTACATAGTTGTTATTATTTTTAATAAGGGCAATAGAGCGGGGAACTCTTACATGCTTAGCATAGCTAGCTGTAATAATATTTAACTCATCATTATCAGTGACGCTAATGAGCAAATCATATGAACTAAATCTTTCATCCTCGAAGATGTTCTCATCTGTAATATCTGATTGTACCACTAATATGTGGGGAAAAAGATTAGCGAATGATTCAGCAACTTCAAGGTTTTGTTCTACTAGGGTAATATTTTTATGAAAAGATGTAGGGAATGAGCGCAACAGGAAGCGAGCAATTTTGCTTCCACCTACAATAATTATCTTTTTTGGCCGTAATTTCTGCTGCCCAATGAGGGTAGAGAGGGTCTCTTTATCACTATCAAAGGCAACGATACTTACAGTATCTCCAGGATAGATCACTGTATTTCCAGATGGAACAATACCTTCTCCATCCCTATGAATAGCTGCTATGACAAATTCAGTTTTTAGAGCATTACGACAGTTAGCTACATTTTGTTTTGCAAATACAGATTTACCATGTACAAAGTGGTTATACAAAACAAGATTGCTGTTGTTGAATGTGATTACAACGTTATGAAAAACTCCTCTATCTATAATTCCAAATATACTTTTAGCAGCTTCTGCTTCAGGATTCACAATATAGTTAATTCCAAGGACTGTTGTGGGAACTCCCTCTTTTCCTGTGTAGGTGAGGTTTCTAATTGCTGCAATGGTGTTTACCCTTGTTTCGATGTTTTCAACGAGTCCACAAGCAACTAAATTCACTTCATCACTATCAGTTACAGCAATAAAAGAACTCGCTTTATGAACTTCAGCTTCTCTAAGTTTATCGATATCTGTGCCAGAGCCAACTACGACCATACAGTCAAGTTTTGACTGTATTTCACTAGCACGTCTAGGATCAGATTCAATTATTACTACATCTCTTCTTTCTTGAATGAGATGACGGGCAAGTAATGTACCTCTTTTTCCGGCACCAAGAATGACAACTTTCATTGCCATATCATAACTAACTAGGAGGGTAAAGGCAAGTGTAACTAAAGTGAGCACAGGCTCAAAGGAGCCTGCACTCCTCATTTATTTATCATCAATAGCAAAAGGAGTTCCCAAGGCAGATGGTGCTGCGTAGGAGCCTTTCTTGTTTTGATGTAAAATAGTCATAATACTGAGCGTAAAGAATGTAATAATGTAGGGAGCAATAGCAAGGAACTGAGTTGGAATCACCATCGGTATTCCAGCTGCTTGAAGGGAGAATTGGAGGGAGGTTATTCCTCCAAAAATGAGTGTTCCTATGACAGCTTTTCCAGGATTCCATGTAGCAAATATTACAAGGGCAATAACAATCCACCCTTTACCACCTGTCATTCCATCATTCCAACTAGGTGTAAATGAGAGTGATAAACAAGCTCCACCAAGTCCTGCTAACATTCCCCCAATTAACGTGTAAATATATCTAAGTCGAGGAACATTAAGACCCATAGCTGTAGCTGTCTTTGGAGATTCTCCAATCGCACGAATAGCAAGTCCATGCTTTGTTTTATACATGAAGAACCAGCTACATGGAATTAAAAGATATAAGAAGTAGGTGAGAATGCTTACATCAAAGAAAGCTCCTATTATAGGGATTTCATGGAGAAGAGGAATGGGAATATTCTCAAATCTTCTCACGAGATTCATCCCCACGAGGTTATAGTTATTACTTTCAGGCCCTAAACGATTGCCTAAAAAGTTTGCAAGCCCTGTTCCAAACATCGTAATAGAGAGACCACTAACTACCTGATTAGCTCTCATAGAAATACATAAGAATGCATGGATTAAAGCTAATACAGCTCCAGCTACCATAGACATAATAAGTCCCATATAGAGGTTTCCTGTAGCAAATGCTGTTGCAAATCCACTTAATGCTCCCATGAGCATAATTCCTTCCATTCCTAGGTTAAGAACCCCAGATTTTTGTGTATATATTTCTCCGATGGTAGCAAATGTTAAACTTGTTCCCATTGCTATAGTTGCTGCTAGGAGTTTTGTAATAAAATCCATTATACGACCTCCTTGTGTAACACTTTGAGCTTATGGTCATTAAAAATTGAGCCAGCTAAGAGGGGTAATAGTACTAATCCTTGAAGAACTTCTCCCATCGACTCTGGAAGTTTCATCGCAATTTGAAGAGCATCAGCACCGGTTGTGAGGCTTGCCATAACAAGGGCTACGATAACTGAAGCAAAGGGGTTTAAGTTACTCATCCATGCAATGATTATTCCAGTAAACCCATACCCTGAGTTGACCCCTTTGGTGAGCCTATGTGCAATTGCTGTTGTATTGATGGCTCCAGCTAATCCAGCTATTGCACCAGAGAGGAGCATAGCAAGGATGATGTTTTTTGCAATTGAGACCCCTTGATAACGAGCTGCTTTAGGATTTTTTCCAATCATATTTAGTTCAAATCCCCATCGAGTTTTATATAAGACAAACCAGAGTATGATAACAAGTGCTATAGCAATAAATAGACCTGAGTGCACTTTCCCCCATATGCTCGTAAAATAGGTTGAGTCGGGAAATGCAGGAGTTCCAAGATTTCCTAATGGAGCTTTCCACGCTTTTATGTAGAGGTATTCAGCTATCCCGATAGCAACATAGTTAAGCATAAGTGTGGTGAGTGTTTCATCAACTGACCACACAGCTTTTAGAGTGCCAGGGATTCCAGCCCAAAGAGCACCTGCTATCATTCCAACAACAAGACCTACAGGAAGGAGCATCAAGGATGGGACAAATTTCCAAAATTGTATTACCCACGTTACTCCAATAGCTCCCCACACATATTGCCCTTCAGCTCCAATGTTCCAAAAGCGGAGGCGAAATGCAACTCCAACAGAGAGACCACACAACAAAAGGGGGAGAGATTCTACAATTGTGTACTGAATACGGCGAGGACTTCCAAAAGCACCCTTTAACATAGCCCCATATGCTTCAATTGGGTTCACCTTTGAAAAAAGGAGTACTAAAGAGCCAATGAGAAGGGATATAATGAATGAAACTATCGGGACGATGAACGTCATTGATCTAGATTTTCGCTCTCTTTTTTCTAATACTAATCTCATGTATTACCTCCAAACCCAGCCATTAAAAGACCTAATTCTTCGGTATTCGTATCTTTTACTTTTTTTATACCCATGATTTTCCCTTCAAACATAACAGCAATATAATCAGCTACCATTTGTAGCTCATCGAGTTCTTCACTTACTAACAAGACAGCATCTCCTTTGTCTCGTTGGAGAATGATATTTTGACGTACCGCCTCAGTTGCTCCAACATCGAGTCCTCGAGATGGGTATACTGCGATAAGAATTCCTCCACAGGAATCAATTTCTCGAGCTAATATCGTTTTTTGAATATTGCCCCCTGATAAAAACTTAACTGAAGTCTCTTGAGTAGGTGTTTTTATCACAAAGTTTTTTATTAATTTATCTGCAAAAACTCTCAATAGGGATCTTTTTACAAAAGGACCGCTACTAATTTCTCGAGTACGATACTTCTTAAAAGCAAGATTATCACCAACACTCATATCTCCAACTACACCACTTTTCCCTCTGTCAGCTGGGATGTGGGCAACTCCTGCCTTGATGAATGATAAGGGGGATGAGCCGGTCATATCTTTGCCATCAATGAGAACTTTCCCATGAGTTGGTTTCAATAATCCAGTAATTACTTCAGTTAATTGTGTTTGCCCATTACCGGCAACTCCTGCTATCCCTAGTATTTCCCCTCTACGAATAGAGAGGGAAACATTATCTAAAAAAGGTCTAGATCCTAAAGGATTTTCAACTGTAATATTCTCTAAGGCTATTCGAGGTTCTCCTGGATTAAATGCACATCTATCTAAAGAAAAAAGAACATCTCGTCCTACCATCATATTTGCTAAATCTTTTGGTGTAACACTCGCTGTATCACACGTGTTGACAGTTACTCCCCGCCTTAAAACTTGTACTTTATGGCTAAAAGCAATCACTTCATCCATCTTATGGGTGATAAAGATTGCTGATTTTCCTTCACTTAACATAATTTTTATAATTTTATTAAGCTCTCTAGATTCTCCTGGTGTTAACACAGCAGTTGGTTCATCGAGTATGAGGATATCTGCTCCTCGATAGACTAACTTTAATATTTCAACTCTTTGTTGTTCTCCCACACTAAGGTTGTGGATAATAGCATCAGGATCAACTTGTAATCCATATTGTTCACTTAAAGTAAGTATTCGAGCCCTAATATCATCTACTTTTGGAACAAATGGGAGGTCTTTTAACCCAAGAACAATATTCTCATAGACGCTCATATTACCTACGAGCATAAATTCTTGGTGTACCATGCCTATTCCTAAAGCCATTGAGTCTTGTGGGCTTTGTATATCTTGTAGTTCACCTCTAATATAAATAGATCCACTATCGGGACGATACAATCCAACTAACATGTTCATGAGGGTACTTTTTCCTGCACCGTTTTCCCCCAATAGAGCGAGTACTTGTCCAGGATAGAGTTCTAATGAAACATCATCGTTTGCTTTTACCCCAGGAAAGTGTTTGCTAATATGTTGCATACTTACTACGGGGCTTAGTTTCTTATCTATTTCCATACATGTTTGCCTTTATACCTATGTGATGTTTTTTAAAAAATCGATACGTAATGCATTAAACTAAAAAAGGGCAGACACGTATTGTCCGCCCTTATGAGCTAAATAAGTAGCCATTAGTTCGTAGAACCAATTACTCCTTCAACAAACCACATCATAGATAGCATATCGCTATCACTCATCTTTTCACCAGCCATTTGTCTTACAACGCCTTTGTTATCTTTAATTTCTCCCCAAAATACATCCCATTCACCCTTAGCAATTTGAGCTTTTTTTGCTTCAACTTGTTTTACTACATCATTACTTACTAATGGAGAAATGTCAGAGAGATAAATCATTTCATCTTCAATACCACCCCAGTATGATTGACTTTCCCAGGTACCATTCATCGCTTTTTCAATTTGTGGAATCATGTAGTGATCCCATCCCCACATTGCTGAAACGAGGACATTGTCACTTTCTGTAATTTTTCTAAAGTCTGCATTATATCCAATTGCCCACTTGCCTCTTTCAATAGCAGCTTTAGCAGGTTCGGTTGTATCTTGATGTTGAGAAATAACATCGACGCCTTGGTCTAATAACGCTACAGCACCTTGTCTCTCTAATGATGGGTCAAACCAGGTGTTTGTCCACACAACTGTGACAGTTGCATTAGGATTCACAGCTCGAGCTCCAAGGGTAAATCCGTTGATGCCTCTAATGACTTCAGGAATAGCAAAAGCGCCAACATATCCAAGTCTTCCAGTTGGACTCTTTTTAGCAGCAATCATACCAGCAAGATAACGCATTTGGTACATTCTTCCAAAGTAGTTTGACATGTTTTCATTAAGGAGATAGCCAGAGCAGTGTTCAAAATAGACATCTGGATTCTCTTTTGCTACTTGAAGAACATAGTCTTGATAGTTGTATGAGTTTGCAAAAATGATTTTACATCCATCATCTACAAGTTGTTCAAGAGCCCTTCGAGCTCCATCGTTCTCTGGAACGTTTTCCATACGAACTACTTCAATTTTATCTCCAAAGTATGCTTCAGCAGCTTTGGTACCTTGGTCGTGCATATACGAATACCCCATATCGCCAGGTGAACTTACATATATTACACCAACTTTAAATGGGGCATCAGCTGCTGCTTCTGCTTCTTTTCCCCCCTGGGCAAAAAGCGAGAGTCCTATTACAAGCAACAACACTAGTAACATTGATAGTTTTTTCATACAACTACTCCTTTTGTGATTAAAATATAAAGAAACCTTCTTTATACAATTGAGTGTATTCCATGTCATTACCCCTGTCAAATATATATTTCTTTATCTATTGAAGTTTTTTTAAGGGGGTTTTTGGGTAGGATTGATAGGATTGCTTTACTTATCGGCACATTTCATGATACCTTTGACACTGATATTTGTTTAGGTTAAAAAGTAGGTATTCTCATGAAAAAATATATTGCTGGATTGTTCTTCTATCTATGTGTTCTTCTTATCCCCATTTTTGCACTAGATTCGTCATTAATAATTCGCTCACCGCTCTATAGTGACTCCCTCATAGAGGAAAGTACAATTGCAATTGATCGCTCATTTAAGGGACAATTAGGGCTCAATGAAGAGGCAATAGTAAACATAGATTCACTCACAAATGAAGAGAAAATTGTGAGTGCAATGAGTCAACCTAATTACCCTGTAACACCAGGCGATCAAATACGAATAATATATACAGATGCAAAGCAAACTGTTAATGCTTTATTTCAAGTAAATACATCCTATTCAATAGTTATTTCTCCATTTGGAGAAGTTGATGGAAAAAAGAAGAGTTTTGAGCAATTTAGAAGAGAAATTATAGAAGTAATAAAGACCTATCTTCCCTTTTCAAACCCCCAAGTTTCATTAGTAAATGTTGGCTCATTTTATGTGACTGTGAGGGGAGAAGTTAAAAGGACAATGCAAATTCCAAGTTGGGGGTTATCTAGATTATCAGATGTTATTAAAGATGCCTCCGATTATGCTTCAACTCGAGAGGTCATTGTCACATCCCTTGATGGAAAAGAAAAACGATACGATATATATGCCGCTTTAAGAGAGGGCTCTTTAGATCAAGACCCACTTCTAAAAACAGGTGATATTGTTACCTTACTTCCAAGTAACACAACTGTGAGTATTGCAGGAGAGGTAAAAAGGGGAGGGACGTATCAACTAACTGATACAAAAACACTCTCTTCAGTCATAGAAAATTATGCAAAAGGACTTTTACCAAGTGCCGATGATAAAAACTTCACTATTCGTCGCTATGATAAAAATAATCAAATTCAAATAATGAGTGTACATGCTCGTGAAGCTTCTTCCTATATTCTCCAAGATTTTGATACTATATTTGTGAATAAAGTAATTCCTCAGACAAAAGCTGTTTCAATAGAAGGGGCAATTTCTCATACAGCAACAAATACAAATATCCTCTCCTCATCTAGTAAGATGTATTATCAATTCTACCCAGGTGAATCAGTTCAACAGATGTTGATGAATATCTCTTCAAGGTTCACAACAGTAAGTGATTTAGCTCACATGTATCTTAAAAGGGGAGATAGTATTATCCCTGTGAATGCAAAAAACATCCTCATTGGAGAAGGAAAAGAGATTGAACCCCTTATTCTTCAAGAGGGAGATTCATTTGTTGTCCCATTTAGTCAACTCTTTGTTCATGTAGCAGGAGGAGTTCTTAATCCTGGAACATACCCATTTGTCCCAGATAAAGATGCCCTATATTATATAAATATAGCAGGTGGTTTTGACCCTGCAAAAAATAGAAACGGATCTTTTTCTGTTATCGATAAAGAGGGAAATCGCCTCAGTAAAGAAGCAATAATACCAACAGAAGCAATAGTAACAGCAAAGCTTAATACCTTCCAAGCAGTAAATGGACTCAACCTCAGCACTACAATAGCAATAACTGGACTTATAGCAACTGTTTTGGGAATAATTGGTAGTGTCATGGCGTTAACTAAATAATATAATTGAAAGGAATATACATTGGATACATTTTCAGATAATCAACAAGAACTTAACAGGGAGCAAGAGGGGCTAAGTATTTCTGAGTTATTTCATATTCTCAAAGTACGGCTTCCTTGGATTATTATCACATTCATATTAGTCGTTTCAGCAGCTTTTTTCTATCTGCGAACCGTTACCCCAATGTATGAGTCTGAGGTCACACTCCTTGTTGACTCACTCCAAAAAGGGACAGATATTGAGAGTGTATTGTTAGGACAAAATACTCAAAAAATTTCAACTGAAGTAGAACTTACCCTTAGTAGGACAAACATTACTCAAGCTCTAGGTAGGTTAGATCTTACACAATACAAAACAGAAGATGGGGAAGATTACACAAATCCCGCTTCACTAGGAAATATAAAAGAGCGAACAAGTGTAACAACAGTAAAAGATACTAATATTGTAAGAATTACAGTGAGAGATCAAAGCAAAGTCTTTGCAAGAGATTTTGCAAATGCGATAGCAGCAAGTTACGACAACCTCCTTGGCTCTATTGCTCGAAACTCCAAAACAGTACAAAAAGAGTTTATCCAATCTCAAATACCCCTAAATGAGCAAGAATTAAAACGTGCTGCAGATCAGCTTGGGGCATTTAGGGAAGAGAGCAACTACATCCAACTCAGTGATAAAAGTAAACTTCTGAGTGAAAAGATTGCCTATTTCCAATTGCGTAGAGAACCATTAATGCTTCAACTTCAAGAAGCAGTCATTGCAGCTAATGGATATAGAGCTCTTTTAGAAGATGCCTCTTTCCCTATAGTTGCAAAAGAAGAGCTCTATAAAAACGAATCACTTACAAAAGTCTTAGACTCCTATAAAGTGTTGTTAAAAGAGAAGGTCCTCTATGAAGCAATTGCCGAAGGGGTTCCTGAAAATAGTGTGAGACTCTTTGAATTAGAGAGCGCTCTCTCCCTTTCAACAAAGAGCATGCTCGATATCATCACCTCTTTACAACAAATAAATGGGGTTAAAGAGGCAACAACACTCTTTAGTGTGCGTGAATATAGTAAGTTACTTCACCAACAAATTCTCACTGAAACAGAGATTGCTGTTCTTTCTAATATTGAGTCCTCTTTTGCCGATGAATTATCTCAATTACCTCAACTTGAAAGAACCTTATTAGATCTCCAACGTGAAGTGCAAGTCTATGAAACTCTTAGAATGAGGCTCATGGAGCTATTAGAAGAGGTGAAGATTGCAGAAGCTGCAGTTGTTGGCTCTGTAACTGTAGTAGACCCAGCCATTATACGAGATAATCCAGTAAGTCCAAATGTACTACTAATATTGGCAGTTGCTATCTTATTAGGAGCCGCTTTAGGTGTATTAATTGCTATTGTGAGGGAGATGGCAGATATCACCATTAAAGATGAAGGGGTGTTGAAAAAGATTGTTGGCTATAACAGACCCCTGTTGGGATGGATCCCTCTCATCCCCTACAATAGTGAAGAGGAATATCCTGGCCTTATTGTACACAACAGCCCCCTCTCATTTGAGAGTGAACGATACAAATTAGTTGCAAACAATATAGCTTTTGGAACACTTCAACAAAGTCAAAGGGTATTTAGTATTACAAGTGCTGGTATGGGAGAAGGAAAAACTACACTTGTTGCTAACATTGCAACAAGTATGGGGATGAATGGTCAAAAAGTTCTTCTATTAGATGGAGATTTGAGATTGCCACAATTAGGTTCATTCTTCAATCTGAAAAAAGCATCAAAAGGCCTTGTCGATGTCATTACAAAAGGTATTCCTGTTGAAGAGGTTATCACTCAACCCTTAAAGGATGTTCCAACCCTTCACCTTCTCTCTCCTGGAGTATTGCCACCACTCCCTTCAGCTATTTTCAATTCACCTCAGTATGTTGCCTTATTAGATTATCTCCTTGATATATATGATTATGTCCTTATAGATACCCCACCACTTTTATTTGCAAGTGAGCTCATGGCAATATCAAAGCATGTAGATGGGTTAGCCATCAATGTTCGAGCTGGAATTACCACAAAAGGCTCCCTTCAAGAACTCATCGATAACCTTGAACTTGGTGGAGTTAATATTCTAGGGGTTGTTTTTAATGGTGTAATTGAATCAAAAATGAGTGGGCACTACTCAGGTGGGCGCTATTATGCCTACAGAGGAAGTTCATATGCAAAGCGCTACTATAGTGAGCGCTATGATACTGCTAAAGATGGTGATGAAAAGAAAAAACCAGGTAAAAAAATATCTGGTAGTTATCGAAAGAACTTCTTAAGGGATTTAGCACGAAGAGAAAAAGCTCGTCACCTTGGCATTCTCGATCCAATATTCCCATTTGTTGACAAAAATGAACCTTTTGCACCAATTGAAGGAGTTAATGTGAAGAAAAAGAGTACTCAACCATCCCCTTTATCAGATGATATATTAGGAGCAATTGAGGCTGACACCTATTCTTCTGGTAAGAGTGAGTAGACATACTAAAGAACTTTTGTTATGATATTTTACTAATGAAAGAGCAATATTGTGAGGGTGTTTTAAAAAAACCCTTCATGAAAGGGACATTAAACTTACCTCATTATTAGTATAAAAAGCCGGTTTGACCGGCTTTTTTGTTGTATAATGGGGCTACAAAGAAAAATATGAATAGGAGGAGTCAATGAGCAATGTCTTTACTTCAAGAACAATAAGTGTAATTGATGATATGAGTATAGCTGAAAGGAAATACTTATTTGAAAAAACAAAGATACTTAAAGAGGCATGGATAGACCAAAATGAAGAAATATTAGGTCAGTTTCGGATACATAATTCTGATTTCGGTATCTATGAAGTGTTTTTAGAAGATAGTACTCGAACAAGAGAATCTTTTAGAAATGCAGCAGCATTTCATAGAGTTAAAGTGAGTGACTTAGCTGTTGATACCTCAAGCTTCAATAAAGGGGAGAGTTATGCCGACACCTTTAATACTCTTGCAGGATACCAAAATAGTGTCTTTATAATTCGAAGTAAACTTGAAGGAGTATGTACGTGGCTCCATGAAGCAACCTCCGCTTTTGCGAAAAGAAACAACCTCTTAAGAATCCCCTCCTTTATTAATGCTGGAGATGGGAGGCATGAACATCCAACCCAAGAGCTACTCGATGAGTTTACCTTTTTAGAAGATAATAATTTTGACACATCCCAACTCCACATCGCCCTTGTTGGAGACCTCTATCATGGAAGAACAGTCCACTCAAAGGCTAATGGACTTACCCTGTTTGATCGAGTTAAAGTTGACCTCATTGCCCCACCAGAATTGTCAATGCCAGAATATTATGTAGAAAAAATGAGATCCAATCGATTTGAAGTACGCTTTTTTGACTCAATAGCTGAGTATCTTGAACAAGAAGATATTTCATCTAAATGGTATTTTACTCGTCCACAATTAGAGAGGATGGGAGAGAAGATACTAAAAAGGGAAGTAGAATTACGAAGTAAAGTTACTCTAAAAAAAGAGTATCTAGAAAAAGTTCCACAAGATACTAAGTTCTACCATCCCCTCCCTCGCCACCGAGTTCATCCAACTATTCCCACCTTCATTGATGAAACCCCATTTAATGGATACGAGCGACAATCTATTAATGGAATGTATGTCCGTATAGTGTTGCTTGCTCTCATTGGGGGAAAAATTGGAGAAGATTTTACAGGTCCATTACGTATGTATGAAAGAAATGATGAAGAGTATATCATCAGCGTCCCACCAACTACTCGATCCAAAAAAGAGGAACAGATAAGTGAGGGGGTGAGACCAATTAGTAATGGAATTGTAATTGACCACATTGGTCGGGGAGAAGCACCCTCTATAATTCGTAAGTACATGGCTCTCATTATAAAAGTATTACACTTGGATGATCAAAAAGGGGGAGAGTGGGTCTCAACCAGTAAAAAAGAGGGTCACTTATCAAAAGGGATCATATTTAGACCAGATGTGAAAGAATTTAGTAGAAAAGAACTAAAAAGACTTGCTGCAGTTGCAGCAGGTGCTACACTTAATATCATAGTTGATGGGAAGGTAGAAGCAAAATATAGAACCCATCTACCCCCTAGAATCTATAACTTTGATGATTTAGCATGTACAAATGAAATGTGTATATCACACCCATCTCATAATGAAGGGGTGCCAGCAATCTTTCATAGAATGAAAGGCAATAAATATGTGTGTGCATATTGTCAAAGTGAACACGATTACCACACAATTTGGAGATAGAGATGAATAGTATTAGTGAAATTCAACAGAAATTTGGAAAAGAGATAGCTCAAAGAGCATTACACCTTGAGGCAATAAAACTCTCTGCTAAAGATCCCTTTAGATGGGCAAGTGGGTATAGGATGCCAATATATAATGACAACAGAAGATTACTTGCCTCTGCTAGTGCAAGAAAGGTGGTAGCCAGAGGTTTTCAACACCTCATCGATGTCATAGGAACCTCTTTTGAAGTCATTGCCGGGACAAGTACAGCAGGTATTCCTCATGCAACAACACTTGCCGACCTCCTTGACCTCCCCCTTATATATGTTCGCTCTAGTGGAAAAGAGCATGGATTAAAAAATACAATTGAGGGTATTGGTCCATCTCTCTCATTGCACGGGAAAAAAGTTCTTTTGATTGAAGACTTAGTTTCTACAGGTGGCTCTTCTATTCAAGCAGTTAAAGCTTTACAGGAAGAGGGTGCACTTGTTCCATACTGTTTTTCAATCTTCACCTATCAACTTAGTGCATCTCAAGAAGCTTTTGATGCACTTGAAACCCCTTGTACCAACATTTCACTCTTAGATTATGAGTCAATGCTTCAAGTTGCAACGAAAGAGGGGTATCTTGAAAAGTCAGACCTAGAATTACTAGTTGAATGGAAACGTGACCCTTTTATGTGGGGTAAGAATAATAATTTTGTATAGATTAAGGAAAATATAGTGGAACAATATAAACAAATACTGACTGAGAGCGCTTTAAAAGTTAACAACTGTGCCTGTATGGGACTTGATGTGAAGTGGGAGGCTATACCAAAGGGTAGTGGGGATATATATAAAGATGTTGTTTCATTCTTTGAGCAACTTTTTAATGCGATGGTACAAAAAAATCTTAGCCCCTCTGCTTTTAAACCTAATGTTGGCTATTATCATTGTTTAGATAATCCACGAAAGGGGATGTTTGATGGCTCTCGTGCCCTCTCTACAATATTTGAAATGCTTGAATCAATGTTTCCCAGCATCCCCATCATCTTTGATTCTAAACGGGGTGATATTGCAACAAGTAGTGCAAATTATGCCACTGAAGCATTTGATGCGTGGCGATCTGACGCTGTTACAGTCTCTCCCTATATGGGTAGTGATTCAGTGCTTCCTTTTCTGGATGCTCCACATGCTCATAAAGGGATCTATGTTTTAAATAGAACAAGTAATCCTGGAGGGAAAGACTTACAACAGTTAATGATACTCGATAGGGTAGATGAACACGAACATTATCCTTTGTATATGGCTGTCTCTCATAAGATAAGCTCATGGGCAAAGAAAAATGGAAATATTGGAGCTGTTGTTGGAGCAACTCACCTCAATGAGTTAAAAGAAATTGCATCCTATTACGCTCCTTTAGAAATCCCCCTCCTCATTCCAGGAGTTGGGTCGCAAGGGGCAAGTGCAAAGATGACAGTGGATGCGCTCCTTGAAGTGGGCTATCCCCTTAATTTTGCTCGAATAAACAGCTCAAGTGCACTCACTCATCCCTGGAAGGAAGCTCCTTGTCCATCTAATTGGTTAGATAGATGCATAACAAACATACATTCGTTACTTAGGGAGACTAATCTATAATGCCATATACACACAAAAAAGAGATATTAAAAGAATTTTTATTTCGCCGTCACGTGCGAATACTGAAAGAGCCCTCCCTCATCTCATTAGCAACAGTGAGCGGGGTATTATCAACAAAACCACAGATGGTAAAATATACAGACCTCTATCTTAAGGAAGTTGATATTATTACCACAAAAAGTTTCCAAGTAACTCCAAATGATGGAAACAGGGAGCCAATTATCTGTGAAATAGAGAGTGGCAGCTATGGAAATTCTGTGGGCCTACGAAACCCTGGGATGGATAGAGCGTATGATGAGCTTATCGCCCTACGAAAAGAGCACACATTTCGTTCATTTCTCAACGTCTCTGTTTCTGCAAGTAGTATTGAAGATTTTATCACCCTTGTAAAAAAATTTAGCCCCATTGCAGATATTATTGAGTTAAATTTTAGCTGCCCCCATGCAGAGTCTGGCTATGGGTCGAGCATAGGCTGCTCTAAAGTTATTTCTAGTGAATATATGGTAAGAATTAGAGAAGCAGTTGGAGATATTGATGCCCTCATTTTTCCAAAGCTTACCCCAAATGTAGATAATATTGGAGAGATTGCTGAGCTTCTCATAGCGAGTGGAGCTGATGGCCTTTCCCTCATTAACACAGTTGGCCCTAAAGTTCATGTCTCTAAAGCATCGAATACCCCAATTTTACAAAACAACCTAGGAGGGAAAGGGGGAATGAGTGGCTCTTGGATCTTTGATAGAGCAATTGAATGTGTAAAAGAGGTGAGAAGTGCTATAGGGGAAGATATTCCCATCATTGGAATGGGGGGAGTATCAAATGGTAGACAACTTATAGAGATGATTAAAAGTGGAAGTGACGTTGTAGGAGTTGGCTCAGCATTTGGAAAGGTGCACCAAAAGAATTGGCCAACATATACAGCACTGTTAGTAGATGATGCAACAAATATTCTTCTTAACAAAGAGAAAGAGCCTACAGCCTCTCATGTCGTTAAAGCAGAGTCTCATATGGATTATAAGAAACATACCGTAATAAAAAGAGAAGAAGTAAGTAAAGATGTCGTTATTATCACAGTTGATGGAGAGTTAGAGTATAGTGGTGGAGAGTTTGTTTTTCTTTGGTTGCCTCAAATTGGGGAAAAACCTTTTTCAGTTGCCCATTTCTCTCCCCTCTCTTTTATTATTAAAGCAAAAGGGGTGGTAAGTAGTGCCCTATCGAATGTATCAGTTGGAGAAAACCTCTATATTAGGGGGCTATACGGAGCTCCTGTAGCAATTGATACATCACCTAAATCCCTTTTAATTGCAGGAGGTACAGGGGTTGCAGTGCTCCCTCCGGTTGCAAAAGAGTTACACGAAAAGGGAGTTGTAATTGAAACTCTTATAGGCTCGAGTGATAGAATAAGCGAAGAGCTCAATGTGATAGAACAAGAGATAGCGAGACATAGTAAGGTAACTGTTGTATTAGATGATGGGGTAGTGGGAAGAGTATTAAACTACATTCAACCATTAATAGAAAATGGGGATGAATATAGTGCCTACATTGTTGGGCCATCTGTTTTTATGAAAAAAGCTGCTACGGTATTGCTTAATAACAATGTTTCATCACAACATATCTATCTCTCCCTCGAACTACACACGATGTGTGGAATTGGGATGTGTGGTGAATGTGCATGTAATGATCGCCTTACATGCCAATATGGTACATTTGTCCCATATGAGTATATATTACAGGAGGCACCAGATTTATTATGATAGACCCACATGTACACACGAGAGATTGGGAACAATCATCTAAAGAGACAATGTATCATGCTTTTAGTGTAGCCTCTTCGGGAGGGTTTAGTACCCTTTTTGATATGCCAAATACCTCGCCTGCCCTCACTTTTCCTCACATCATTGTTAAAAGAATTGAGTTCGCAAAAGAGGTAGTAGAGAGAGTAGAAAAAGAGAAAGCTCTCCCTCTCTATTATGCCCTTTATGGAGGGGTAACGAGTGACCCGTCTCAAATAGAGACGCTTGTAACACTTCACCGTCACCTCTTTCCTCATCTAGTTGGATTAAAGCTTTTTGCAGGACACTCTACTGGAAATATGGGAGTTACTACTCCATTTCTATTAAAAGAGGTCTATAATACGTTAAAAAGAAGTCATTATAAAGGAGTTCTAGCAGTTCACTGTGAAGATGAACGACTTATCAACAATTCCCTTTTTTCTTTAGATAATCCCCCATCTCACCTAGCATCTCGACCAAAAGAGGCAGAAATATCTTCTGTAGAAAAACAAATTGCCTATTGTAAAGAAACTCTTTTTGAAGGAACACTCCATATTTGCCATATTTCAACAAAAGAGGCTATTGAAATGGTCTCATACCAGAGAGAAAAGGGGATGCTCATCACCTGTGGAGCAACAGCACACCACGCTCTATTGGATGATAGTGTGATGGAAACTCAAGGACTTCTTGCGAAAATGAATCCCCCATTAAGATCAAAAGAGGATCAAATGGCTGTGTTTCAAGGCCTTTTAGATGGTTCAGTTGACTGGATTGAGTCAGATCATGCTCCCCACACTTTACAAGATAAGCTTTTAGGGGCATCGGGTGTTCCTGGTTTTGCTGGCTCCTTAAAACTGATTAAAGCACTTCGAGAACACGCTGTAGGAGAAAGTCATCTTGACTCTCTGTTAGGTGATAAAGTAAATGAGATATTCCATACAGACTTTCCTGTCACTGTGCCAAGTAACATTGCTATTGATGAAGTTGTGGGTACAATAGAGGGGGAGTATCCATTTAATATATTCTGATCAATGTGAATAGACAGAAGGAAAGGGAGTGTGGTATATTTTTATCTAGACAAAAAGGATGGTATATGTCAAAAACACCATGGTTAATTAGATTAGTGAGACCCACCTACGGCAAATGGCTCAATTGGCATTATGATGTCTCTCTTAAAGGGTTTGAGCATCTTCCTACAAAGGGACCATTTCTGATTATTGGAAATCACGTTCACACCTATGATCCTCTTTTTTTATCATCTGCAGTGAGCTTTCATATTCATTGGGTGATGGGGGCATATTTATTTAAAACAAAAATACTCAATTACCTTTTTAACACCCTTATTCGAGGAATATCAAAACAGCAGGGTAAATCAGACTTGCATACAATTAAAGGGATGAAAGAGAAGTTAGATAATGGTGATATTGTTGGGTTTTTTCCAGAGGGAACAAGGACATGGGATGGAGAGAGTGTAAGGGTAGATAATGCAACAGCTAAGCTTATTCGATTATTTCATGTCCCTGTTGTTGTCATCCATTTTGAAGGAGCATTTGGTTCAAGACCACGCTGGGCTGCAAAAAAGAGGAAAGGACCTGTTACACTACGTGTTGTAAAAGTCATTCAAAAAGAAGAACTTAAGAATAAGAGTATTGATGAAGTTGTCTCCTTGGTAAATGACTCACTTGAACACAGCTATAATGAGTGGCAAAAAGAGCACCGCGTCCCATATCTTAGTGATACAAAAGCAGAAGGGATAGAAAATGTCTTGTATGCGTGTCCCGAGTGTCGCTCTTTTTCAACAATTAAAGGTTCTTTGAACCACATTCTTTGTAGAGCATGTAAGAGTGAGTGGGAGATAAACGAGTATGACGAAATTATCTCATACAATAAACCTACTAATTATCCAACAATTGCATCTTGGCATACTTGGGAACGAGTTTATTTAGAAGAAATATTACAAAAAGATTCCCCTCGATATCTTTTCCCTTTTGATGATGGGGTTCTTTTTCAACATGCACCTCCTCATCAATTGATTCTTTTGAGTAATGATTTCTCTTTTTCTGCTACTATGAGAGCATTTGTACTACATGTCACCTCATTTAAGATGATAGAGACTCCTTTTAAAGGTGATAAAATTATATTTAATTTTGATGATATTACTTCAATTGTAATAAATGCAAAGAGTACATTAGAATTTTCTCATAAAAAAGAGATTTATAGGGTAAGAATAAAACCAAACCAATCAATCTTGAAATATCTAGAGCTCTATCAAACTCATCAACAACTTACCATGAAGGAGAGTGTCTAAATGAACTGGAATTATATTATTCATATAGGAATTATTTCATTGTCTTTACTTTGTGCTGCGCTACTGAGGGCAAATAGTAAATTTTTACAAAAGTATCTTATCCCTTCTCCTATTGTTGCAGGATTAATGCTGCTCATTTTTTATAATTTCTTTGCTCCTTTACTCAACTTAAAAAGCGATTATCTTGGTGAATTAGTATATCATCTTCTCAATATTAGCTTTATATCGATGATGCTACGCGTAGTGGGAGATAGAGAGAAGAAAAAGAATAGCAAAAGAATTCTTGCACAAAACGTCACTGCTGTGATTGGGCAGTATGGATTACAGACCTTTTTCGGACTCCTTGTTACAGCACTTCTCATTAACACCGTAATGCCTGATCTATTTCCTGCTATCGGGTTTACTTTAGCTCTTGGGTTTGAATTAGGACCTGGCCAAGCGTTTAGTATCGGCTCTACTTGGCAAAGTATGGGCTTTGAAGCTGGCCCCTCTGTTGGGCTTACCATGGCAGCTATAGGATTCTTATTGGGTTCATTTGGTGGAGTTGTCCTTATTAATGAAGGGATTAAAAAGGGGTGGGTTGGAAAAGATTATCATAGGAATATCGAAACAAACCAAGCAAAAACAGGTTTTTTTAGTAGATTCCAAGACAAACGTCCTATTGGTTCTTATCTTTCTACAGATGGGGAGTCTCTTGACACCTTAACCTACCACATAGCCATTGTGATGGCAACTTATCTTGTAAGCTTCGCCTTTCTTACACTCATTACCCACCTGTTATCACTTATTGGACCACTAGGGGTGAGCTTAGGTGATTCTCTTTGGGGGATTAACTTTGTGTTTAGTGCTTTTAGTGCCCTTGGTGTAAAAATGTTGATGAGATTATTTAAAGTTGAAACAACAATCGATAACTCAACATGTAACAGGATTAGTGGGCTGAGTGTCGACTTAACAGTTGCTTCTTCCCTCGGTGCAATTTCTCTCGTTGCGGTACAGGGATATTGGCTTCCTATCCTCTCATTAACAATAGTTGGAGCAGTAATCACCCTCGTCATCCTTCCTATGTATGCTTCTCGATTATACGATGATCACCATTTTTATAGAATGTTATTAATTTATGGAACTGCTACAGGAACGTTACCAACTGGCCTTGCCCTGTTGCGTGTTGTTGACCCTGAGTTTGAAACACCTGCTGCAACTGATTATCTGTTCTCTGTTGGAATTGTTTTTATACTCGCAATTCCAATTATTTTAAGTGTGAATCTTCCTGCATTTAGTTATGTACGGGGAGAGCCTCGCTTATTTTGGCTTGCAGTAGGTATTTCATTTCTCTACTTACTAGGGGCTTTCATCTCCTATCTTATTCTTTCGAAAAAAAGGGCATTTAGTTCGATGAAAACATTTTTCCACACAGGTGTGTAATGAATACTTTAATTGATAGAACAAAATTATTTGCATCAGAGTGTCAAGAAATAGAGTATCCTGAGTGCGTCTATGTATATCATCCTCTCAATTACGCTTGGAATTTTCATAAGAAATATCTTGAGCTTTATGTTAAAAAGGGGACAAAAGCCCTTTTTCTTGGGATGAATCCAGGACCCTTTGGAATGGCCCAAACAGGCATCCCTTTTGGAGAAGTGAATGTTGTAAAAGAGTACTTGAAAATTGATGAGCCTCTGCTTGCGCTCCCTATCACCCACCCAAAACGGCCAATAGAGGGACTCCTTTGTGAAAGAAGTGAGGTAAGTGGAAGAAGATTGTGGTCTCTTATTGAAAAAAAGTTTCCTTTAAGTAAGCAATTTACCCCCCACCTTGCTATCATGAATTACTGCCCTGTTGTCTTTGTTGATACAGGTCCAACTGGAAAGAATATCATTCCTGAAAAGATAGAGAAAGAGGTGAGAGTGGAGCTTGAAAAGGTGTGTGATACCTATCTTGATGATATAATAGATATCATAAGGCCAATTTCTGTTGTAGGAATTGGGCAATATGCAAAAAAGAAATTATCACTAAGTATTGCTCGGTCTAAGAAAAATATCTATGTAACAAGTATTATCCACCCAAGTCCAGCGAATCCTCAAGCAAATAAAGGGTGGCTTGAAATTGTTGAGAAAGCCTTAGTTGATGAGAATATTTGGAGCTAAAGGTGAAAGTAAAAAGGAATGAAAAATCGTATGCTAAAATAAATATCCATCTCCACGTTGGCTCTAAAAGGAAAGATGGGTACCATCCACTCTCTTCACTTTTTCACCTTGTCGATTTATATGATATAATCACTCTCAACCTAGAAGAGAGTAGTCGGACACAGCTTAGTATTTCTGGAATGGATACTGTCCCACTTGCTCAAAACTTGATGTATAGAGCTGTTACCCTTTTCCTTACTACAATTGGTGCAAAGGCAAAGGTTCATATAGATATTATAAAGAATATCCCAATGCAAGGGGGGCTTGGAGGAGGCTCTTCTAATGCTGCAACAATATTGTTGCAATTACAAAATATATATAATTATCCCCTCTCAAATGAGCACCTGTATGAGCTTGGGCTCTCTTTAGGTTCAGATGTACCATTTTTTTTACATCAACATCCTGCAGCATTTGTTCAAGGGAGGGGAGAGTATATTACTCCAATTAAAGCAAGAGGAGATCTTTCTCTTTTGCTCACTTTCCCCCATAATATTGGTGTTTCAACTAAGCAAGCTTTTGATGATTTAGATAAGACACGAGGAGATGGGTGGGTAGAACCTGCTTCAATGAATGTGGACGAAGTATGTCACATGTATAACAATCCTGTTGAACATTGGAAATTTTACAACGATTTCAAAATTATAACGTTTTTATATAAAGAGTTGCATGATATATTAGAAGCCTTAGAGGGTGAAGGCTCGAATATGTATACCTCTATTAGTGGGAGTGGTTCTACCCTCTTTACAATCACTGATAAGGATGAAGAATTATCTACATTGCCCTTTTTAAGAGAGAAATATAGGACTCAAGTCATAAATAATTTGACAACATGCCTATATCTCTTGTAAAGTGTATGTACGTTTAAGAATTTACAGCATGAGAGGTGTAGACATGAAAATAACTGACGTGAGGGTTAGAAAAATTACTTCCGAGGGGAAATTGCGGGCATATGCCACCATTACGTTCGATGATCAATTTGTTGTCCATAACTTAAAGGTTATTGATGGGAAGTCTGGATTATTTGTTGCAATGCCAAGTCGAAAAACAAAAAGTGGAGAATTCAAAGACGTCGCCCACCCTATTAGTAGTGAATTTAGGGCGGTGATGCAAGAGGCTATCTTAGAGGCATATGAAACTGCCGATGAGCCAAGTGAATCCCACGATTGGGACGAATAAGCTAAAATAATAAAGAAAATCTCTTATTCCGTGGAAAGGCACTAGACAAACGGCGTGAAAACCTGTATTTTGGTGTGCGATGTCACTAACGTGATTTCCTACTTTAGATAGTAGGTATAGGGGTGTAGCCAAGTGGTAAGGCTCTGGTTTTTGGTGCCGGCATGCGTAGGTTCGAATCCTGCCGCCCCTGTTTTTTTGTTAGGATTATTATGAGGAGTGTTTCATGAAAGATATGAAGTTGGCTGGTGAAAAAAGAACCGAGGACTTCGGCTCAGCCGGTTCAAGAAGAGTTTTAGCACAAGGTCGAATACCTGCTGTTATCTATGGTAAGAACGACAACTTGCACATCACTCTCGATGCAAAAGAGTTTCAAAATAAACTACGTTATTTTTCTGAATCTACACTTTTAACTGTGAAAGTAGGCAGAAAGAATTATCATGTGTTAATGAAAGATTTTCAAGAAAATGTGATGCTTGGTAAAGTACTTCATGTAGATTTCTTTGAAGTTACTAAGGGTGAAGTTCTCAGAGCTAACGTTTCAATTATCCTTGTTGGAAATCCAGCTGGAGCAAAGTTTGGTGGAGTACTCGAACAAGTTACTCATGAAATTGAAGTTGAGTGTCTTCCTAAAGATCTTCCAAAATCAATCGAAGTTGATGTAAGTCACCTCAACCTTAATGAGAGTGTACACGTACAAGATATTGCAGCCCCAGAAGGGGTTAAATTCCTTCATGCCGAAGATATGACTATTGCCTCTGTAAAGGGTGTAAAAGAAGTAGTAACAGCAACAGATGATGAAGAAGAATTAGAAGAAGAAGTAGAAGAAGCTGAAGAGAAATAAAGGAGGCTAACCTGCCACTTATTATTGGTCTTGGAAACCCAGGACCCACTTACAGCAATACACGACATAATATAGGGTTTAATGTCCTAGAAGAAGTAGCAGCGTTTTTTCATCTACGAATGAAGAAACGCTGTCTTCGTCCTTACCTCCAATCAAGAGTAAATAAAGAAACCATCCTTATTGCCCCACTTACCTATATGAATAGATCAGGGCTAGTGTTGCGCTACTCACCACTAGCTTCTTATGATGCTGATGATATTATACTCGTGTGTGATACACTCGATTTACCTCCAGGTCACATTAGAATTAAAATTGGGGGATCAAGTGCAGGTCATAATGGACTTAAATCAATCATCGAGCACCTGGGAGACTCTAATTTCATTAGAGTCTATGTTGGAATAGGTAGACCCACACCCCCACAAACTGTTGTTGATTATGTCCTTAAAGAGTGTGAAGGTGAAAGTGAGAAAGCAGCAATTCAACATGGTATTACCTTAGCAACAAAAGCTGTAGTAGCACTTATCAATGGAACATCAGTTTTGGAGGTTTCTCGTGCTTACAATAGAAAAGTCACTCACCGATAGAATAAAGGTATTTCTTACACGCCACTCTATTAATCACGAAGATGGTATTATTGTTGCTTTTAGTGGAGGTGCTGACTCTCTCTCCCTTCTTTCACTATTAGCAACAGTTCATGCTAAAAAAAACATTAAAGCTGTCTATGTGAATCATCTACTGAGAGGTGATGATGAGTTAAAAAAAGAAATTGAAGTGAACAAAGCTAATTGTGCTCTCCTTTCTATTGAGTCAATTTTTCTATCAGTTCAGAGAGGAGAGATTGAGAAAATAGCAGCGATTCGAAAAAATGGCATTGAAGAGGCAGCTCGTTTTATTAGGTATAAAAAACTAGAAGAACTATTATCTATCTATTCATACTCTTACATTGCAACAGGGCACACGCAAAATGATGTTGATGAAACCCTCCTTATGAGAGTTTTTCAAGGTAGTAGACATAATTTATCTTCTCCTATTCATGAAAAGCAGGGCTCAATCATTAGACCTATGCTGAATATAACAAGAAGTGAGATTGATGAATATATAGAGAAAAAACACCTTGAGTTTGTTGAAGACTCAACGAATAGTAGTACAATCTATTTAAGAAATAAGATTCGTCACACCCTCATTCCTGTGTTAGATGAGGTGTTTCCCTCATGGAATGAGGGCCTCTATAGGATAAGTGATGAGATGTTTCTCCTTAATCAGCACATCGAAAAGGAAGCAAAAGAAGCATCTACCTTAGTTATTAAAAAGAACTCAACTCTCGATGAAATTGTAATTGATATACATGTATTGTCAACATATCCAATAGCTGTTATACGAAGGGTATTATATAGTGCCTACAACCAACTCTCTTTTGATACACGCTGGCGCTTATCAAGTCAAAGTGTTGATGATATAGTGAAAGCAATACATGATAAAAAAAGAAATAAGATTCTAGATGTTGCTCAATCAACACTTATATTCTCTAAAGATGAGATGAAATGGAGAAAAGGGAAAATACCCCTTGGCGTTGCATACTTTTCACTAGTATATTCAACATATACTCACCTATTTAACTCCTATTATCTAATAAAGGAAGAAGTATTAGACCCCCAAGGATCTGATACTGATAAAGTTTGGATAGATGAATCTGTTATTGTAGGAGCTCTGGTTGTGAGATCTTGCCAAGAACAAGATACGATTGAACTTAAAGATGGGACTAAGAAAGTCTCTTCTTTATTGGCTAGTTGGCACATACACTCTTCACAAAGGTGGCAAATTCCACTATTGGTTGATGATATAGGAGTCCTTGCTGTGATGGGAAGATGTTTTTTAGGTAAAGATAGGGTAGCAAAACGAGCTTTTACCTCGCCCCTTGCTCGAAAATTAACTACATTATATAGTGTACTGAAAATAGAAGGATAGAATTGTGAATAAAGAAAACGAAGATAAAAAGAATAATGAGCCAGAAAAAGATTCACGTGGGTCTCATAACAATCCAAATGATGGCAAAAAAAGTGGCGGCGGTGGGTATTGGTCTGGAAATAGTAACAATAACTCTCAAAATAAGGGATCTAATCCTAATAATCCTAAATTTGATTTTAACAAGAAAAATCGTCTTGCATTAGGTTTTTTTGTATTTCTTATTGTTACATTTTTAATTATGCTTTTTAATGATGGGTCAACTGTAGGACTACAAGAGGTTCCTTATAGTGCCTTTATACAATATGTAGAATCTAACCAGGTAAATTCTGTAGAGATAAAAGATGAGCGCTTTATCACCTTTAATCTACGTAATAGCATGAGCGCAACTACCCGTATTCCATACGAAGATGATCAGCTGATGGAAACCCTTAAAAAGAATAATGTCCAAGTTACAGGAACTGTGCAAGGAGTCTCTTTCTTACAACTCATCTTACAAATGCTCCCATGGATAATATTTATTGGATTCACTGTGATGCTTTGGCGTCAAACAAAAGGGGCAAGTGGTAATATGATGTCTTTTAGCAAATCAAAAGCTAAAGAGTATATGGATAGTGACATTAAAACTACTTTTGATGATGTAGCTGGGCAAAAAGAGGCAAAATACGAACTACAAGAAGTTGTAGATTTTTTGAAGAATCCGAAGAGGTTTACTGACATTGGAGCTAAAATTCCTAAAGGTGTGTTATTAGTTGGCCCACCTGGAACTGGTAAAACTCTTATTGCCCGTGCTGTAGCTGGAGAAGCTGGCGTTGCCTTTTTCCATATGAGTGGTTCCGACTTTGTTGAAATGTTTGTTGGTGTAGGAGCTTCTCGTGTCAGAGACTTATTTGAACAGGGAAGAAAAAACGCTCCAAGTATTTTATTTATTGATGAACTTGATGCTGTTGGAAGAACTCGAGGTTCAGGCCTCGGTGGTGGTCATGATGAAAGAGAGCAGACATTAAATCAGATGCTCGTTGAAATGGATGGATTTGATACCTCCTCTGGCGTTATCGTTATGGCGGCAACAAACCGCCCTGATGTACTCGACCCAGCTTTATTACGCCCAGGAAGATTTGACAGACAAGTTGTTGTTGATATGCCCGATGTAAGTGAAAGGGAAGCTATCATAGCTATTCACTGTAGAAAAATTAAAATTGATTCAGATGTTAATTTAAATAGAATTGCTCGAGCAACTCCTGGAACAAGTGGAGCAGATTTAGCTAACCTTGTAAATGAGGCAGCTCTATTTGCAGCGCGAAGTAAAAGAAGTATTGTTATTATGGACGACTTTGAAAAAGCTCGTGATAAAATTCTACTAGGTGTTGCCAAGGTTTCAAAGATTATGACTCCTGAAGAAAAAAGGGCAACAGCGTATCATGAAGGGGGGCACGCCCTTCTTCACTACCACCTAGAACATCTAGATCCCCTCCATAAAGTGACGATTATTCCTCATGGACGTGCTTTAGGGCTTACTATCAGCCTTCCAGAAAAAGATGCCTATACGAAAAATAGAAGTGCATTATATGATTGGATTAAAGTGTGTATGGGAGGATATGTTGCTGAAGAGCTTATATATGGAGAAACTACCACAGGAACAAGTAACGATATTAAGCAAGCTACTGAAATAGCTCGTAAAATGGTTACTGAATGGGGAATGAGTAGTTTAGGATTTATTGGATTTGGTAAAGATGATGAACCACTCTTTTTAGGAAGAGAAATCGCTCAGCACAAAGACTACTCTGAAGATACAGCGAAGAAGATTGATGTTGAGATATCTAAAATATTAGATGGCGCATTAGAAGAGACTCGAACTATACTCACAAAACACCGTGATCAACTTGAAAAGCTCACTGAAGCTTTAATTGAACACGAAACTCTTGATGATAAAGAAATCAGAGAATTGTTAGGTTTTGAAATGAGTGAATACACCACCTCTTTAACATAAGATTAGTGGTATAATTGGGAAAAAAATGGGAAAAGATTCACAGTACACACGCAACTTTTGTATTATAGCGCACATCGATCATGGCAAATCTACATTAGCAGATAGATTTATTGATATGGCTAAAATAGTAACCACTCGTGGTCCACTTCAACAGCAGATGCTCGATAATATGGACATCGAAAGAGAGAGGGGCATAACAATTAAAAGCCAAGCTGTTACTATCCCCTATACAGCAAAAGATGGGCACACTTATACACTTAACCTTGTTGATACACCAGGTCACGTTGACTTCTCATACGAAGTGAGTCGTGCTATTGGCTCATGTGAGGGGGCACTCTTGCTCATTGATGCCTCTCAAGGAGTTGAAGCACAAACACTAGCTAATATGTATATGGCGATGGAACTTGATTTAGAGATCATCCCAGTTATTAACAAAGTTGACTTACCTAGTGCCGACATTGATGCATGCTTACATCAAATTAATCATGATTTAGGACTTGATTCTGATTTAGCTGCCCTAGTCTCTGCAAAAACAGGCTTAGGTGTCGACACACTATTTGAAACAATTGTTGCCCACATTCCACCACCTAAAGGAGATCTAGACGCTCCCTTAAGAGCCCTTATATTTGACAGTCACTATGACCCGTACCGAGGAGTCATTGTCCACTTTCGTATCTTTGATGGAAGGGTGAAAAAAGGTGATTCTATCCTCCTTATGGCAACTCTGGGCGAATATATTGTAGAAGAGTTGGGTGTATTTAAAATGGGCTTAGCGAGTCAAGATGAACTAAGTGCTGGAGATGTTGGCTATTTTATTGCAGGTATCAAAACCATTAGTGATATTCGAGTTGGAGATACCGTCACCCTCACAGATAATCAATGTAAGAAACCCTTACCAGGATTTAAAGAGGTGAAGCCTGTTGTGTTTAGCTCTATTTATCCAGTTGACTCAAATGATTATGAAGAGCTACAAGAAGCGATAGATCGGCTTAAATTAAATGATGCCTCTTTAGTCTACGAAAAAGACTCATCTGCAGCCCTTGGATTTGGTTTTCGTTGTGGGTTTCTAGGAATGCTCCACTTAGAAGTTGTTCAAGAGCGTATTGAGAGGGAATTTGATCTTTCTATTGTATTCACAAGCCCCTCTGTTCGCTACATTGTACATATGAAAGATGGAGAGGAGTTGTCAATAGATAATCCTCTTAGCTATCCAGACCCAATGCATGTAGATTTTTCAGAAGAACCCTATATCAAAGCAGAAATTATAACTCCAACCACATATGTTGGAAATATTATGAGTTTGTGTATGGAAAAAAGGGGAATTCAAATTGGGATGAACTATCTCGATGAAAAGAGAGTTGAACTCATCTATGAAATGCCTCTTGCTGAAGTCTTATTTGAGTTTTACGACAGATTGAAATCTGTTTCTAGAGGATATGCAAGTTTTGACTACCATGTTATCGGCTATCGCGAAACAGATCTTGTTCGCCTCGATATCCTCGTCAATGCTGAACCTGTTGATGCATTAAGTCAGCTTGTTTTTAGAAATAGTGCTACAACTCGCGCACGAAGTGTGTGTAGTAGGCTAAAGGATGAAATTCCTAGACAGATGTTTAAAATTGCTATTCAAGGTGCTATCGGTGGAACAATTATCTCTAGAGAAACAATTAATGCGTATAGGAAAGATGTAACAGCAAAATGTTATGGAGGAGATATTGGAAGAAAGAGAAAACTTCTTGAAAAGCAAAAAGAGGGTAAAAAACGGATGAAAATGGTAGGGAATGTAGAAATTCCTCAGCAAGCTTTCTTAGCAGTGCTTAAAACAGCAGATAATAAAAACTAATATCTACTTTATCTCTTATAGTATCGATTAAGCTCTATCTCACCTTGAGGTAGAGTTTTTTTGTCTCTACAATATAAATCTTTGTAAACGTTTACAATTTTTACTTGACAACGCAATAAAGGTGTGTGAATATGGAGTATATAAGGAGTGTCAGCCGTGAGAAATGTAGTTCTTTCGATGGAAAAGATTGACAAAAGATTTGCTGGTGTCCATGCTTTAAAGGGGGTGGACTTTAACCTTGTTGAAGGGGAAATCCATGCTCTCGTTGGAGAAAATGGGGCAGGAAAATCGACACTCATGAAAGCTCTTACAGGAATCTTCCCTAAAGATTCTGGAGAGATTCACTACATGGGTAAATTATTTAATCCCCAAGGGCCTAAAGATGCCCTTGATGTTGGTATTTCAATTGTTCACCAAGAGCTTAATATGATGGAACACCTCAGTGTTGCTCAAAATCTATTTATTGGAAGAGAGAGCACAAAGAGAACTTCATGGTGGCTTGATGAAAAGGGACAAAATGAGAAAGCAAGAGAACTCTTTAAACGTCTGAATATGAATATAGACCCAGAAGAGAAATTGAGTAATCTCACCGTGGTATTTTCTGTTCAAACGAAGCTACTGTTAAGGGCTTACTCGCAGCAACTAACGATGGTGCTGCCCTCAAGAATAACGCAA
>CAYVRR010000007.1:0-38245 GCA_964453215.1 uncultured Spirochaetaceae bacterium
CTCCTTAAAGAAGAACAACTTCTTACATAATTAATATTATGCTTTATATATTAGCATAATATTGTTGAAATGTGTTCAATTATGGAGTACTATTTTCGCATGAGTAAAAATATAGTAATTATTGGTGGCGGCTTTGGCGGCCTGAGTTGTGCAGCACTTTTAGCTCGAGATGGATTTAAGGTGACCCTCATCGAAAAGCTAGATGATGTAGGTGGTAGAGCACGTCCTTGGAAAACAGATGGCTTTACTTTTGATTTAGGTCCTTCTTGGTACTTAATGCCTGAAGTATTTGAGCATTACTTCTCTTTATTTAAAAAAGAGAGAGAAGATTATTATAAGCTCACTCAATTAGATCCTTATTATAAAGTATTCTTTTCAGACAAGGAGTCAGCTCTCCTTACGGCTGATGAGGAGAAAAATGCAGCCCTTTTTGAAACATTCGAAAAAGGTGGTGCAGATAATTTTAAACGATATATAGAACAATCGACCTATAAATATGATGTGGCGATGAAAGAGTTCTTATATAAAGATTATCAGCACATGACTCAATTCTTTAATAAAAGAATTATGAGTGAAGGCCTCAGACTCGGTATATTTAAAAAATTAGATAAATTTGTCTCAAACTATGTTCAAGATAGAAGGGCAAAACAAATTCTCGAATATGCAATGGTATTTCTAGGTACTCATCCTGAAAAAGCACCAGCTATATATTCTATTATGTCTCACGTTGATTTAAAGCTTGGAGTCTTTTTTCCAGAAGGGGGAATGGCTGGAGCGGCTCAAGGTTTTGCTACACTTTGTAAAGAGCTCAATGTTAATATTGTCACCGGTGAAGAAGTAACCCACATTGAGACAAAAAAAGGTGTGGCAACGCACGTTCATACTAATAAGAGTAGTTATGAAGCAGATATTGTCATCTCCTCTGCTGATTATCATCACACAGAGACCATGTTGTTAGATGAAAAAGATCGAATGTATTCACCTTCGTATTGGGAAAAGAGAGTTGTTGCACCAAGTATGTTTATTGTCTATTTAGGAATTAATCGAGAGTTAAAAAACCTTGAACACCACAACCTCTATTTCATGGAAGATTGGAATAAACACTTTGCAACTATTTTTGACACTCCCCAATGGCCAAATGATCCTTGCTTCTATTTAAGTTGTATTAGCAAAACAGATAAAACTAGTGCTCCCAAAGGGGCAGAAAATGTATTTTTACTTGTTCCAACAGCTCCAGGACTCAAAGATGATGATGAGACAAGAGAAAAATATCTAGAACATGTCTTAGCTCATGTGAAAAAGGTAACAGGCGAAGATTTAACAAAAGATGTACTTGTGAAGAGAGTCTATTCACAAAGGGACTTTATTGAAGATTATCACTCATTTAAAGGAACTGCTTTGGGTCTTTCTCATACTCTCATGCAAACAGCTATATTTAGACCCACTAATGAGAGTAAGAAAGTTAAAAACCTCTACTATACAGGGCAGTATACTCACCCTGGTGTTGGAGTTCCAATGGTACTCATAGCCTCAGAAATATTAGCTGATAAGATTCAAAAAGTGTATGGATAGTATTAACCACGACGAAATATTTCGTAAAGGAAGCAAAACATACTATTTTTCCTCCCGTTTTTTCCCTAAAAAGGTGAGGAAGGATGTATTTATTCTTTACGGATTTGTTCGTGTTGCAGATAATTACGTTGACGCTATTCCTCAAGATAAAGCTAAGTTTTATGCCTTTAGAACAGCGTATGAAACGGCCCTATCTACTCAAAAAAAGAGTGGAAATTACATCATAGATTCTTTTATAGAGTTGCAGGAGAGGAAGAATTTTGATAAAGCGTGGACCGAAGCTTTCCTCGATTCTATGCAACATGATTTAGTTGAATCAACATGTGATACCTTAGAACAAACGCTCTCTTATATATATGGCTCTGCTGAAGTAATTGGTCTTTTTATGTCTCGAATTATGGACTTAGATGATACAGCGCTCCCTTATGCAAAGTTGTTAGGAAGGGCAATGCAATATATTAACTTTATTCGAGATATTAATGAAGATATTTCTCTTAATAGAAGATACCTTCCCCTCACTGGTACTAAGCTCCCTGGGTTAAGTAAGGAAATTGCTCATAAGCATAAAGATGAATTTATCCGTTTTATGAGAAATGAGGTGCATAGGTATCATGGGTGGCAAAAAGAGGCTGCTAAAGGGTATAAATATATTCCAAGAAGGTATCGTATCCCAATTATGACAGCCGCTGATATGTACTGCTGGACAGGTTCTGTGATAGCAAGAGATCCCTTTATTGTATTTGAAAAAAGAGTAAAACCAAGCAAGGGAAGAATCATTCGTAAAGGTTTTGCTCACATATTTGGAGTATCAAAAGAATGCAAGTAAATAGCAAAGCTCAAAAATGGATCTTTATTCTCCTCCCCATATTTTATGCAGCTGGTGTGTTGTGGCATGCCCTTGATGTTACTTTTCCTTATATGCTCATCCTTACCCCTTACA
The DNA here is from genome assembly GCA_964453215.1 of uncultured Spirochaetaceae bacterium. Lineage (GTDB taxonomy): Bacteria > Spirochaetota > Spirochaetia > Sphaerochaetales > Sphaerochaetaceae > SABI01. Next base: position 2,513 of record CAYVRR010000007.1, read on the forward strand.
CAATTCTTATCACAGCAATTATTGGGTTCTCATCTGAGGTAAAAAGGAAGGAAGCTAATCTTATCCTTTGGATAATAGTTACTTTTCTTATCACCTTTGCCCTCGAAGCTATTGGAGTTGCTACCGGGTTGATTTTTGGCTCTTATTGGTATGGGCCTACTTTAGGGTTCTCTCTTTTTGAAGTTCCCCTCCTTATTGGAATAAACTGGACGCTCATTATTATGGGTTCAATCATTATTATTAAAAAGTTTAGCCAAAATATCTATATTGTCTCCCTCTTTACGGGACTCGCTACCCTCCTTTTTGATTATGTGATGGAACCAGTTGCTATTACATATGATTATTGGACATGGGAAGGGGGACCTATCCCACTACAAAATTATATTGCATGGTTTATTATTGCAACTCTCTTTGCTTTCCTTCATGAGAAGATGAAAGTAAAGCACAAAAGTATCATTCCAGCTTTTGTTGTTGTAGTTCAGCTATTATTCTTTTTAGCTCTTAGACTTTTTGTCATATAAAATCTTTCTATGATAGAGACTTTCCTTCTCTTTATGCTATATTGGTGGCAAGGAGCTATATTGTATGAGTGACATCTATGTAACTGGTCATAAAAACCCAGATCTTGATTCTGTAACAGCTGCGTGGTGCTATGCAAGATTGAAAAATATGATTGACAGTGAAAACAATTATATCCCTATTCGATTAGGACAAATGAATGCTACGACGAAGAATCAATTTAATAAAATCAATGTAAGTCCCCCCATTTTTTTAAAAGACATTAAGGCTCGAGTACATCAGGTGATGATGAAAGAGTTTTGGTCACTTAATCCCAAAGAGCCTGTATATTCCCTTGTAAGATATCTAAAAAAAAATCATGCCTCTGTCGTTCCCCTATTAGAAAAAGGGGAATACCACGGACTATTGTCCCTTGATGAAATTACTTTGTATTTTTTAAAAGAGAACTCTCGAAGTCGACCTAAATACCACTTTACCCCTTCAAACTTTTCTAAAGTAATTAATGGGAAAGTGCTTCAAGGGAATATACATACTGAATTTGATGCCTATATTATGACCGGTGCAATGGAGTTTGATGTATTTTGTAATAGACTAAATGGATTACTACCAGATTTACCTATGTTGGTAGTAGGAAATAGAAAGAGGCACCTTACATATGCTGTTGAAAATCAGTTTCCTGCTATCATTGTTACAGGGCTTGTCGATGATGAAGAGCTTTTAGTAGACCTTACCAACTACAAAGGGCTTGTCTACAGAAGTGACGAAGATACCGCTGAAACTATCCGTTTGTTGCGGATGAGTTTATCTGTGAAGCAACTCGTGAGTGGTGAGCCAAGTCGATTACAAGTTGATGATCTATTTGATGATGCAAAAAATGCTTTAGTACAATCTGAATTTAGAGGACTCCCTGTTTTTGCAAAAGAGCAATTTGTTGGGTTTGTTACCAGGCGTTGTTTTTTAGAGAGACCAAGAGCTAAAGTAATCATGGTTGATCATAATGAGTTAAAGCAGAGTGTTGATGGTCTTGATGAAGGAGATATTGTTGAAATTATAGATCACCATAGACTCGACGCTGAAAAAACGAAAAGACCAATATTTATCGCTAGTGAACCTGTTGGTAGCACCTGCACCATTGTGTACCACCAATATTTACGTTGGTCAGCTGAGATAGATAGGGAAACAGCATATTTACTCTTATCTGGAATTATTAGTGACACTGTGATGCTCAAAAGTCCAACAACAACCCACGTTGATCGAATTGCAGCAAAAAAGTTAGCTCAAATTGCCCTTGTTGAAGACATTCAACAATTTGGAGAAGAGTTGTTCTCAGTCGCATCAGTTCTTACTAAAGAAGATGAGAAGACTATTATTGAAAGTGACTTCAAAAAATATATACAAGGAAATATTGCCTTTGGAATAGGGCAGGTTGAAGTTAATAATTTAGCACAGGTTGATGAGGTAAAAGAGCGCTATATAGCGCAATTAGAGAAAACTAAATTTCTACACGGCTTAGACTGGGCGATGCTCCTTGTAACTGATGTAAGAAAAGAGGACTCTATTTTGCTTTCTAGCACCTTTTTGAAGAATGAAAAAGAGCTCATCTATCCATTATTAGAGAAACAAATCTACTCACTCGAAAAGGTTCTTTCGAGGAAGAAGCAACTATTGCCAGAGATTATTCGGGTGATAGAGGAGTATTATTAGATTTAAAGAGGATTGATTGAAAGAATAGAGGGGATAGCTTTAATACTTTTCACTACTTTTTTGAAATCATCCTCATTTCCTACTTCCATGGTAAAGCTTCCAACAAGTCTGTCGCTCTCTCCATCATCAAGCCGCCCTTCAATGAGGTGTCCACTATATTTTTTAATTGCCCCTTCAATTTCTGCAAAGAGATCTTGTGTGATTTTACTAATTACTCTAAACCTACGTGTGAGTTTTGGCTCTGCAGTTTCCCATTCAACTTCAATACTTCTCTCTTTAATTTCACTCATATGCTTAAGGTTTTTACAATTCGTGCGGTGAACAATTATCCCCCTTCCTCTCGAGACATATCCAATGATTGCATCCCCCCTATGAGGGTTACAGCAGGAAGCAAGGGAGATCATCATATTTTTTTCATCACCAACTCTAAACGTTATTTTAGAGTTATCAATAACTGATCGTACTATCTCTCCTGATTCGCTTCCTAGGATAGGTTCAGTAGGTTGTGCAAGGGGTTCAATCCGTTTTTTAGCAATAATGTTTTTATCTATGATGAGGGAGTCATCATTTTTATTGAGCCACGATCTAATTTTTCTACGAGCATTTGTAGTTTGAGCAAGGCGTAACCAGTTTAAGTTAGGGTGAGCATTGGGAGATGTGAGTATTTCAATAACTTGTGTATTTTTTAGGGGTTGGCTTAGAGGAATAATAGAGCCATCAGCTTTTGCTCCTGTGGTACGATTTCCCACCTCTGTGTGGATATGGTAGGCAAAATCAAGTGCTGTTGCATTTGCTGGAAGTTCAACAATGTGTCCTTGTGGAGTAAATACATAGATAGTATCTTTAAGTAATTCCCCTTTTATATCATCAAGGAATGTTTCACTCTCTTCTATTTCATTACTCCATGTTTTTAATTTATGAAGGATTTTAGTGAATTGTTCACTATCTTTGTTCATCCATGAAGCGCCATCTCCAATACCAGAGTTAGATTTATAGACCCAGTGAGCTGCAACTCCATACTCAGCAGTCCCATGCATCTCCCTGGTTCTAATTTGTACTTCTAACACTTTGCCATCAAGGGCCATAACTGTGGTGTGAAGTGATTGGTAATTGTTGGCTTTTGGCATAGCAATATAATCTTTAAACCTTCCAGCCATGGGGGGCCATAATTTATGAACAATCCCTAAAAGAGTATAACACTCTGTTACTGTGTCACAGATAATTCGAACGCCTAAGATATCTCCCATCTCTTCAAGGGCTACCTTTCTCTTCTTCATCTTGAGATAGACCCCGTAGGTATGTTTTGTACGAGAGTGAACAAGGATATTCCCTAATCCTTGATCTGCACAGGTTCTGTAGATAATCTTCTCTATACGCCCTAGATATGCAGTTCTTTCACTCTTTTTAGAGAGTAAATACTCTTCTATATATTGATAGGTTTCAGGTTTAAGTATCTTTAGTGATTGATCCTCTAACTCCCCTTTAAGCCAGCTCATTCCTAAGCGGTCTGCTAAAGGGGCAAAGATGTCGAGTGTTTCACTAGCTATCTCTTTTGCTCTTTGAGGTGAGAGGTGTTTAAGAGTTCTCATATTATGAAGTTTATCTGCAAGCTTGATAATGATCACCCTCACATCTTTACTCATAGCAAAGAACATTTTTCGTATTGTTTCAGCTTCTTGTTGACTCTTATTCTTAGCTTTTAGGGCAGAAATCTTTGTCTCCCCCTCTACTAACTCAGCTACAGTTGTGCCAAACCTCTCCTCTAACATCTCAAAGGTGATATCAGTATCTTCAATCGTATCGTGTAAAAGGCCTGCAATTACTGTATCTACATCCATATTAATAGAGATAAGTATCTCAGCAACAGCAAGTGGGTGAATAAGATAGGGTTCTCCTGAGTGCCTTTTTTGCCCTTCATGGGCAATATCTGCATATCGAGCAGCTTCAGCAATCCTCTCTTGCTCACTTTTAGAGTATTTATGTGCTTTTTGTAAAAACCTGTTAGTTAATTCTTCGTACATCTATATCTCCCTGATACTGCCCGTCGTCTCATCCCTAAGTCTGTGTAATAGGTCACTTCCTTAAATCCATACTCCTTAAAATAGCTCACTACATCATCTACTTGCCTGTAGTCACACTCAATCATAAGATACCCATTTTTATATAGATGTAAAGTACTTTGAGCAATAATACGTTTTATGATAGAAAGTCCATCGTCTCCATCACTAAGAAGTGCCAATTTTGGTTCATGTAAAACTTCATCACTCAACTGTTGATACCAAGAGGGTGCGATGTATGGGGGGTTTGAGACAATATAGTGAAAACATCTTCCTTCAAAAGCTTCAAAGAGGTCACTTTGAACAATTTCTGTAATAGGTGATTGTAACTTACTGCAATTCGTTTTTGCAACGAGTAGTGCTTTTTCACTAATATCACTTAAGGTAACGTGTGTAGAAGTTGATTCAAGTGAGATAGTTATTCCAATGCACCCACTTCCTGTACACAAATCAAGCAATGTATGCTCATGTTCTAAAGTTGCAAGGTGGATAAGATTTGCTTCAATAAGGGTCTCTGTATCTCCTCTTGGAATAAGGACATCTGGGGTGATGTGAAAATCTCTTCCATAAAACTCTTTTACCTTTGTAAGGTATGCTATTGGAATATGCTCTAAGCGAGAAGCTATTAAACTTTGAAACTGCTGGTATTCATTTTCACTTAAAAAATCATCATAATGGGTATATAACTCTTCTCTTGAAAGGTGAGTCACATACATTAAAAGAAGGGAAGCATCTAATAGTGGGGTGTCACAGATATTGTGTTCTTGTAATTGTGCCACTGCCCACTTGATCGCTTCTTGTATTCTCATTAAGCAAGGTCCCGCAGTGCCTCTTCAGCACTCGCCATTTTTAAGGATTCTACAATTTCATTAATATCTCCCTGAAGAGCTAATTCTAATTTGTAGAGAGTGAGATTTATTCTATGATCTGTAATTCTATTTTGAGGGAAGTTATAGGTTCTAATACGCTCTGATCTATCTCCAGTTCCAACTTGGCTCTTTCTGTTATCACTTCGCTCTTTTGCTTTTCTCTCTTCTTCTAAGTCAAACAAACGAGATCGTAGAACTCTCATTGCTTTTGCTTTGTTTTTAATTTGAGATTTTTCATCTTGGCAGATAACCACAAGGCCTGTTGGGAGGTGGGTGAGTCTTACTGCACTATCTGTTGTGTTAACAGATTGTCCACCAGGACCTCCACTTCTCATCACATCAATCTTTAATTCTTCTTGTTTTATTTCAATATCAGTATCTTCTGCTTCAGGAAGAACAGCAACTGTTACAGCAGAGGTGTGAATTCGTCCACCCGATTCTGTCTCAGGAACTCTTTGTACTCGGTGCACGCCACTTTCATAGCGTAAGTTCCCATACACATTTTTTCCTGATACAGAGAATATAATCTCTTTAAAGCCCCCAATACCAGTTTCATGGGAGCTGATGAGTTCTACTTTCCAATTATTGTTATCTGCAAAATGGGAATACATTCTAAATAAGTCAGCTGCAAAAAGAGCTGCTTCATCGCCACCAGTTCCAGCTCTAATTTCCATGATGATATTCTTCCCTTCTAGGGGATCTGGTGGGAGAAGGAGAATCTTTGAGTCAATCTCTAACTGCTCTTTTTCCTCTTTTAATGCACTAATTTCTTCTTTAGCCATAGCCATAAGTTCACTATCATCCTCTTCTTTGAGCATGAGTTCAGCATCTTCTATTTGGTCTTCTAAACTTTTGAGGGTATTGTATGCTTGTACAATTGGCTCAAGATGGCTCCTTTCTTTCATGAGTTCTTTATATGTGGTGATATCACTCATTACAGATGGGTCTGCAAGGCGTTCATCTATTTGTGCTAATTGAGCTTTAAAAGGCTCCAATACATCAATCATGTCTTCTCCTCATTCTCATTTCTCTACAACTGTGAATAGTGTATAAAATAAGTGTGGAAATAAGTATAACGAGTTTTTCTGTTATATGTCCATAGATTCTAAAAGAGTCTTGTTTTGAGCAATCCTTTCACTTGTTAATGAGTTCATCTTAAAAAATACGAGAGCCCCTAGTAAGAAAAAGAGGGCAGGAATAGCTGCCATGTGGAGAGAAATGCCAAAAAGGGCAGCTGGACTTGTTGGGTTTTCATTGAACTTTGTGAGGGTATGAACGACATAAAAGACAATAGCTTGACTTGCATAGCTAAAGCGCATAAAGAATGCTCTAATTCCCATGAGAACTCCATCATCACGCCGTTTATCTTTTACAACAATTTCATCAACGATATCTGCCATAGCTGGGCCCATAAATGTCCAAAATCCTCCAAACCCTATCCCCCATAGTCCCATAAAGAGGGTAAACCCACCCATTGTGGAGATGAAGGTCATTGAAAAAGCAAATACTGCCATCACAATTGAGGTAACAATAAGCATCTTTTGGTTATTCAACCCTCTTTTTGACAATAACATCCATACAGGGATGCTAAGAAGTGTTCCTATGAGCATTCCAGCAAAAATAAGAGTTGTACCACTGCTTGGTACATTAAGAATATAATCACCCACGTAGTGGATACTACTTGTCATACACATAGTGCCAGACTGATACAAAAAGAGTAGGAAAATGAAAGCCCTTAAGTCTTTGTGTTTAAAAGCTTCTTTTAGGGATGTAATAAAATTCCTTTCAACTGTTTTTACCTTTTTGTGGGCAATAAAACGACTAATCATCTCATCACTCTCTTTAATTCCAGGGAGTAAAAGGATAATACCAACAAGTGTAATAGCTCCAATAACAAAAGCACTCACTAGGTAGCTATTTGTGTCACCATATGAGAAAAAAAGTGGTGGAATGATAAAACCACTTGCTACCCCTAACACACCAACAGCTGTACTGATTCCAGCTGATTTAGCTCGTATCTCTTGTGATCTAAATTTATCAGGGAATATAGATTGGTAGTTTAGTTCCCACAAAGAGTAGGAGGCGTCAAAAAGGCATATGGTAATAACCATCCAGAAAAAGATGGGTAGGGGAGTTTTTTTCGCATTAACAATCCAACTAGGTGGAACACTGAAGATAAGAATAAATGAGAAACTTGTGAGAATGAGTCCAATGATAATCCACACAAAGCGACGTCCAAATCTAGAGGCGAGGGGGGCTGTTTTATTTGTGAGATACCCAAGTAAGGGGTCATTCACAGCATTCCATAGGGAGTAGAGTATAGTTGCTATAGCTGCATAGAGGGCAGGTAAGCCAATCTCTGTTTCATAAAATTTGTATACAACAGCACCAAAAGCTCCTGTAAGGAATTCTGCTAGATATTTTCCCATTCCATAGGAAGCCATAGTACGTGTGCTAATGTGTCCATTTTCTTTTTTCATCGTTTTATTCATTCTCCACATGGTGATAAAGGTGGGGTTCTGGGTAGGTTATTCCAATGGTGTGTAATAGGTTTATTGCATATGTTCTTAATGAGATGAGGAGAGTTTTATCACTTTCACTGATTTCTTGATTATGTAGATGCTCTTCAATTTTTCGCGCAAAGAATGAGAGGCCAAATCCATTTTTTAGAATGGGTTGCATAATACGCTGTGCACAAAAACTGTGCCATCTCTTTAATTCATCATCTGTGAGCGTTTCTTTATAATTTCTACACCTATAGCGCCACAATAGCTCAGATAGGCGAGAGTCATCAAAAGGGAAATCGATCTCTCGTAACTCTTCTTTCTTCGTTTCTCGAATTATGGTACACCTCGCTTGATCATTAGATGAGAGAAATGGGCCACTGTAGATAGAAAAATCTACATCATCTATTTCATTGTAGGTGATTTTATTCTCCTGTTGCACAATGTTTAGGGGTATGTTTTGTGATTGCATGAGTTTTTCATAATGTTTCATACACGTATCGACATTGATTCCTAGTCTTGAAGCAGTTTGTTCATCATTCGTTATTGTTTTTAGGGGTGATATGAGGGGGATTTTATTAATTGATATTTTAACAATCCCTTTCGCTTCAAACAGAGAAGAAGATTGCTCTAGTAAGTGGGGTAACTCTTCAAGTTCTGCCAAAGCTAGAGCTAAGGCTTCTTGTGCTGTAAGGAGTACTTCATCATCTTTTTTTTCTAAAGAAGCCGCTGTTACTACTTGAAGAGCTTTGTGTATCTTATCTCTGTGCAATTTTGATGTGATGATAGTATCAAGTCTTCTTGAGTATTCTATTAACTCATCTGGATCTTGAGATAAATCAAAAGCGTAGATGAGATTTGCATTTATTTTGGAAGCAGTAATTGGGCTCACAAGGCGAGTTGAGCCGTGAGATGAAGCAAATAACTGATCTGTTAAGGCAACTGGCTCTCCAAAAGGAGTTTTTAAGAGACTCTTCACATATCTTTTATCCCTCATGGTGAGAAAATATGAGAAGAGTTTTGGTTGTTTTTTATATATGAGGCGAGCTAAGCCAAGTGTTGCCCACACATCACTGAGGGCATCATGAGCTTGCGTGTGAGAAATATTATTAGCTTTTGTGAGGGCGCTCAGGGCAAAACGGGGTCTATTTGTATCTTCGTTGATAGGCCAGTTAATCCCCTCCGGTCTAAAGTCATATGCACTGCGTACTAATGAAAAGATATCAAAACGGCTATTCCCTTTTTTATACTCCCTCTCATAGGGGTCAAAAAAGTTTCTAAAAAACCCATTTCTAATAAATTCATCATCGAATTTGATAGAATTATATCCAACTACACAGGTGTTTGGAACACTAAATACCTCATGAATTTTTGCCATGAACTCACTTTCTCTCAATCCTTTCTGATTTACTTCATCGGGAAGGATTTTTGTCACAAGAACTGCAAGTGGATCTGGAAGATAATCATCACTTAACGTGCAATAGAGTACAATAGGCTCTTCAACTGGTTCAAAGCTCGTATTTACCCGTATCCCAGCAAATTGAGCAATTCTGTCGTGTTGCGAGTTTAATCCAAATGTTTCTAAATCATAAAAGAAAAATGTCTCTTTATATCCCATAAAAAATACTTTATCACACTCTCTTTGAATTTGACAGAGATGTATTAAAATGAGTATGCTACATATGATATGAAACTACATAAAAAGGCTTTTGTTCTACTTATTATCTCACTTTTTTCACTCATAAACATCTATTCAAGTGATGTGAAAGAGGGGGATATTGTCCTTGCAATCCAATCACTTATTGTTGCTTCTGCCTCTCTCCATGGCCTTACTCTCCTCACGCCCCCCCAGCAGGTAGAGAGTGCAACTCTTACAACACATGGGGGAGGGAGTGATTTCCTTCTTACTCTCGATAGTAGTGATGTCGGGATGCTAAAAGAGAATTTCCTTAATTACCCAGCCCCTCGAGCTGAACCTAAAGGGTTCTTTGAGATGCTGTTAATGAGTGTAACAAACCTCTTTCCTAATTATGAATTTATTAGAATGTATCTACAAAACCAACATCTTAGTGAACAAGAGGTTATATTAACAGGGACTCTTAGAGCAAAGAGAAAAGCAACTACCTATCCATTTAGATATGAGGGGGAAGGGAAATTCCATGTAGATGGAAAGAGGGTAAGTACCCCATTTTCTCTAGATTTTTCTTTCTATATCCCTTTAGAGGGGAGTATGAGGGGAGAAATAATCCCAATTAAAGCCCTTGTTGATGGCCAAGATGCCCTAGATATTGCTTCTAGTGTCTTTATAATCGATTGATAGCTCTAGACAGTTACCCAATCCTCTTTTACACTATCTTCAATACATGTACCTTGAGGTGGCTTAGATGAAAGAAACTATTATCAGAACAAAGCAGTTTATAGACAAATATGGGCTTAATGAAGAAGCCATTGATATGAAAAAGCAGTGTGATTCATTTTTAAAAGAGATGAAAAAAGGGTTACAGGGGGATGAAAAAGGATCCCTTGAGATGATTCCAACGTACACCACGATTGATGCTGAAATAAAAGCAGGTGATAAAGTAATTGTCCTTGATGCTGGTGGAACTAACTTTCGAGTTGCCCTTGTTACATTTGATGAAAACCTCACCCCTGTAATATCTAATTATAAAAAGACTGGAATGCCGGGAGTTCATCATGAAGTGAGTGCAGATGAGTTTTTTAGTACCTTAGCTGATGGTGTTGAATCAATTATTGATACAAGTGATAAAATTGGGTTTTGTTTCTCATATGCTGCTACCATTACACCAGAGAGGGATGGAATTCCTATTGTTTTTTCTAAAGAGATAAAAGCTCCTGGTGTGATAGGTCTTCCAGTTGGGGCCTCTTTGCTTGAAGAATTAGCTAGACGGGGTATTGATGTTTCAAATAAGAAAATAGTAGTATTAAATGATACTGTAGCCACTCTTTTAGCAGGGAAAGCAAGTAAAGAGAGTCACAATTATAGCTCCTTCATTGGATTTATTTTGGGAACAGGAACTAATACAGCGTATATTGAGAATAATAGTGAGATAAAAAAACTCCCTCATCTTCCATCTACTCATCAAATAGTTAATGTTGAATCAGGAAACTATAATATATCTTTAGGGAAAATGGATGAACTTTTTTTCCAAAAAACAGAAGTTCCCTCTATTTACCATTTTGAAAAGATGATTAGCGGAGCATACCTTGGCCCATTTAGTCGCCTCGTATTAGAAAAAGCAATAGAAGAGGGGGTATTATCTAAAGAGTTTGAAGTTCGATATAAAGAGATAGAACCAATAAATACTACACGAATGTCAAATTATCTAGAGATGCCTCTTAATGAAGAATATGACCTTGTTAGGTGTGTGACAAATGAAGAAGATGGTCATGCTCTTTACATCATATTAGATTCAATTATTCGTCGTGCTGCAAAACTTACTGCCATAAATTTATCTGCAGCCGTCCTTTCTACACAAGGGGGAGTTGACCCTCGTCACCCAGTTCTTATAAATGCAGATGGAACTACGTTTTATAAAACTGAAGGATTAGAGTTTTATACAAGGATGTATTTAGATTCATTTCTTAAAAAAGAGCACCACAGATATTACAAAATTGTACACATCGACAATTCTCCAATTCTTGGTGCTGCTGTTGCTCCTTTAGTATAGATTACTTTCTCGCTTCTTTATCTGCAGCTTGTACTAAAGAGAAGTGCCACTGCAATAAGTAATCGTGGCGAGAAGGATCATCACCTTGAGCATCTACCATAATACGGTAGATGTTCTCTGTACCACTACCTCTCATCCACATAAAATCAGATATTCTGTTCTCTTTATCATGAAAGAGGATTTTGAATCCTCCTTTATATGGAGGTGTGCGATACTCTTTTCCCATCTCTTTATAGGATTGGGTCCCTTCAGTTTGCTCGACCGACCAACTTGCTATTCCAAAGCGATTAAATAGTTCATCTTTTTTCTTTGCATAACTTAGCACAAAGAGCTTTTCATATGCATCTTTTAGTAAACCATGGTCTTCACTTTTTATATTAATTTTAGCTTTTGCAGAAAAACTTCCTGTTATTGTCCTTTTCTCAAGTGATCTAATCGCTAAAGCGATAGAGGGCTTTGATGTCCTTAACCTGGTAACTTTCTTAAAAAGGTTCTCATCAGTGAGTAATCGAATGAGAGAAAGGAGAGTGTTCATGGGGTCTCTTACTTTACAAGGATACGAAATAATACCTCCATTAGACCCTTCTCCTACCATAGGAACACAGTACCCCTCTTTTCTTAACTCTTCTCCCCGTTCAACAACATGGGCTTCTCCCACTTCAACTCTTTCAAGCCTTACACCAAGACGCTCACAAATATGATCTATTAGGAGGCTTGTAGGTCCGTTAACTACCATAGCAAGGTTTTCATGCTCATCCCTTTTTTGATGTAATTCAATGAGGGCAATAAGGGCAAAGAGTTCTTGAGCGCTTAAGGTGTTCACCTTTTTACTCACTTCATCAGTGTAGACAATGTTTCCTCTATCTCCATCATTATCTGGAACATAACCAAGGATGAACCTTTTATTAATTTCATGCTCTTTTTTTAATAATTCATTACAAAGGGCTAAATTTTCCCCTTCAGGAACTATTTCATGAACAACATCTCCTGGCCTTTCATGAAACATTTTATAATCAATTCCAAGGGAAGAAAATAGATATGAGTCAATCGAAACGCCCCTTGCACTCCCATTTAATTCACCAATTATTCCAATTGGGTGGTTTTTTATATGCTTCATAAATTCATCTTTATTATGTGTTAGGCCATTAGTTTTCATTAACAAATCATAATATGATGACAGAGCTGCTTTTTTTAATACTTCTTCTTTTTCTAATACTTTTTCAATAGCATCTGTTTTGACACTCTGACTTAAGTTTTGCACAAGCTCTATATTTTCTGGATTCATGATATGAGTTCTAAATTGAGCTATCATAGCAAGTGAAATATCTTTATTAAATACTCCCCCATCATGACCAAATTTAAACCCATTGTGGGCAATTGGGTTGTGAGAAGCACTGATGTAGAAGAAAAAAGAGGTTGCATCTACTTTTGAATAGGCAAAAGCTTCTGGTGCACTACTAATTCCAATATATTCAACTTCTATGTGGTGAGCTAATAGAATCCTGATTGCAATGTGGGCAATAGTTGGACCTGTTGGGCGAGCATCATGGGCCACAATTACTTTTGTATAGCCAACACTTTTTATTACTGATAGGGTAGCTATTGCAACAAGAAATGCATCTTCTTTAGATATCTTTTCACTTCTATCTTGCTCATCCTGTGTGATACTAAAGGTTTTTCTCCACCCCGACACACTTACGATCATCTCATTAAATGCTTGATTAATCTCATCAAAACCTGGAAGTACACCAGACAGTTTATCATCTAGATATTGGTAAGAATTCGCCATAAAAACCTCTCTTTATTAATATGAGTATATCCCCCTTGTCTTAAGGCGACAAGATAGTTAGTATAGAGAATTATGAAAACCGTTGCCGCAATGCATGACTTATCTTGTTATGCTAAATCATCCCTTACAGTTGTTATCCCAACTCTCTCTATGATGGGTATTGAAGTGTCGCCCCTTCCAACTGCACTTCTTTCGACACAAACTGATGGGTTTCCCAACTTTTATTACAAAGACCTTGATTATGAGCTCATTTCAATAATTGAACATTGGAAAAATCTTAACTTACATTTTGATGCAATTTATTCAGGGTTTATTGGTAATGATATTAGTGTTACAACACTGATTGATCTTATTAATTGGCAAAAAGAATCTAATCCTCTTATTGTAGTTGATCCTGTTATGGGAGATGATGGCTCTTTATATGACCCAATTACTTCAGAGCTAATTAAGCATATGAAAGAGTTAGTAATGGTTGCAGATGTCGTTACTCCCAATATTACAGAGGCTGCACTTTTATTAGATGAGGAGTATGATCCCCATTTACATATTGAAAAAGCATCTTTGTGGGCAAAAAGAATTTCCAATATGGGTCCTAAGTATGTGGTTATAACGAGTGTTATGGAGAAAAATAATGCCCTTGTTGTCTCCTATGATGCAGTGAATGATAAAATTTCCCATTTCTCACAGCTTCATGTGCCGGTGAGTTATCCTGGGTGTGGCGATTTATTTGCATCAATTCTTACAGGGAGATTGCTGCAGCAAGTAGAGTTTTCAATAGCGGTTGCTGATGCTGCCTACTTAGTAAAAAAAGCTGTCGAGTATTCAAGGGATTTAGATTTTCCTGTACCCCACGGAGTGAGTCCAGAGAGCATTGGAGTTGAACTTGTAACGAGGTATCGGTAAGTTACAAAGAGCCAAGGGAGAAATCTCCCACTATTTTAAACACATTCCCTTCTTGAATAATATCTAACTCCCTTTCGGGGAAGTAGTGGGGTAACTTCTCTTTTAAGAAGGCAATAGCATCGTGCTCTATTTTAGCTCTATTCTCTTTTGTTACTTTTTCTAGAGTTACAATTTCAATATCTATAAGATATCCTCTTCCACTTTTTGATCCATATCCTAAAGTAAATTTGGTTCCAGTGCTAAATAGACCATCATATGCAACAGAGCCAGTTTTTCCCCTTTCAGCTCTGTTTGGATGAAGAGGGTAGGCTTCTCCATACTTATCTTCTAAGTATGTATCTAATGAGTTACAAAGTAATCTCATACTCTTTTCAATTTTTGCTTGTTTTGGGTGGCGTGCAGGCATATTCTTCTTCCTACCTTAGTGGTCTTTTCTCTTTTTGAGTGCATAAGGTGAGATAGCTTGTGATCTCTTCTTTATACTCATCAAATAAATCATCAGCATAGCGAGTCATTTGGTTTAAAATCTTTGGGTCTGTCTCATCTAATTTAATCTTTTTTCCAAAATCTTTGTGTATTCGTAAGTAAGTGACATCTGGTAGTATGTTAGCAATCTCATCAGCTGTATTCATTTGGCTTGTTGCATAGAGCTGATGTAGTGGAGTTCCTTTTACTGGATCAAACCAACTAAAGACACCGCCAGTTGTGGTGTCAATATCGTTCTCTTTTGATGCTCTTCCTGTGCCGAGTGAGAGGATATGAAACTTTTGAGTTTCTGGATAGAGGCGTTTTGCTTCTTTATATGCATATAAAACTGGGTTGTTAGCAACGACCCCCCCATCAATGAGGGGGATATTCTCTCCACTCTTTTCATCAAAATAAAATGCTGGAGAAAAATAGGTTGGAGCGGCACTTGTAGCTCTTGCAGCTTGACGAAAGAGGGTGTGGGGTGTAAGGGAGCTGCTGAGAATGACTGGGGATGCATGTTTATAATCGTATGTTACCACCATCGTTGGAGTAAGTGACTCGTGTAGTGTTATATTTCCAAACATACGGTACAAAAGGTGATTAAATGAGGCATCATCATATTTGTGACTAAATAGTTGATTAATTACATGAGTTGGAAAGATAGAGTTCCCTTTAGGGAATATGGTTTTTCCATACTCCTTATATACATCAGCAAGGGTGCTAACAGATGCTCTTTCTAGAGAGTCAAACAACCCACTAGGATGAGGGCTTGTGATTGCAAGGGCAATAAGTCCACCTGTGCTTGTCCCTGCAATAAGGTCAAAGTGGGAGTAAAGTGGCCTCTCATCGCCCAAAGCGACAAGGAGCTTCTCTATATGAGCTAATAGGGTTGCAGGAATAATTCCCCTCATTCCGCCGCCATCAAGGCAAAGGATAAAACGTTCTTTAGCTACTTTTTTTTCAACTCTTCTCTTGAGGTAATCTAATATTCCCATATACACTAACATCGTATATTTCAAAATATAGGTCAAGTTACTTACCGAGAGGAAAGATCAAATGAACTCATATAGAGCGTGTAATTTATGCCCCCACCAGTGTAATGTTGATAGAACACATAATGAGGTGGGTGTATGTGGACAACTTGATGCAATGAATATTGCGTGGATTGGCCTTCATAAAGGGGAAGAGCCCCCAATTAGTAAGGAGGTTGGCTCTGGCACTATTTTCTTCACAGGGTGCCCTCTTCATTGCCCTTTTTGTCAAAATGAGCAGCTAAGTTCAGCTACAACCTCCTTGCAAACAAGAGTAGGTATAGATGAGTTAGCTTCTTACATGATTGAATTACAACAGATGGGCGCTGCTAGTATTAATTTCATTACTGGAACTCATTTTATTCCATCTATCAAAGAATCTATTATTATTGCAAAAAAGGGGGGGCTCACACTTCCCATCGTCTGGAATTCTTCCGGGTTTGAAAGTATAGAGGGATTAGAGTTAATTGATGAATATATTGACCTATACCTTTTAGATATAAAAACACTCGATGAAGAAACGAGTCGTCTTTATTGTGGAAATAGGAAATATCCAATTGTGATACGTAATGTGATTGAGTATCTTTTATCAACAGATAGAGAGACCTATGTTGATGAAAGTGGATCCCTCTTTGGTTTTCTTATTCGTCATCTAGTTTTTCCATCATCCTTAGATTCAACTATCGAGGTGCTTAATTACTTTGCAAAATATTTGAAAAAGAGGGCATTTCTATCTTTGATGGTTCAGTTTATTAACCCCAAAGGGGGTGAAAAGGAGCCATATATTCAAGAAGATGAGTATAATTATCTCCTTGAATTACTCGATGAGTTAGGTATTGAAGAGGGATATGTTCAGGAGTTCGAAGATAATGTTGATTGGATACCAGACTTTACTCAAGAAAATCCTTTTCCAGTTGGTTTTGCCTCTCCCCTCCCTTCCTTTATAGAAAAAAGGGCTCTTAGTAAATAGTTGTCCCAACAAACTCTTCATCTTTTAATATGTGAAGAGTATTTTCTATATTTCTTCCATCAGCACAAATTACTGTTAATCCTGCCAATTGAGCTTCTTTTGAGGCAATTGGATCAAAGGGAACATTTTTTCCTGGAATCCAGGTATCTCCAACTAGTACTCTAAACTCTTTCCAACTAATTGTATCTATTGGGGTCGCATGAGGATCCACTTTAGGGTCTGCTGTATAGACTTTAGCAATATTTGAGAGGTTGATTACTTTTTTTGCACCAAACCGTGTAGCTAAGTAGACAGCGTCAGTGTCACTACTAAAACCTGGCTTCCATCCAGCTGCGATGAGGACTCTTGATGTAAATGGGATATGAGATGTGGGGTCTGTTACAACCTCTTCATCACAATAGGCAGAAAAAACTCCTTTTATCAATGAAGCATTAAGTCTTGTAGCTGCAATACCAATTTCATCTAATAAATCTGGCACTGGCTCCTTTACTATCTCCTTGTAGGCATTTTGATACACTCTTGCAGGTGCTCCACCCCCGGTTACGATGATGAGGCGCCGCTGGGAATCTTCTTCAAGGTAGGAAGTCATTGCTAAGGTGAAAGACTTC
Source organism: uncultured Spirochaetaceae bacterium (assembly GCA_964453215.1). Lineage (GTDB taxonomy): Bacteria > Spirochaetota > Spirochaetia > Sphaerochaetales > Sphaerochaetaceae > SABI01. The sequence continues at coordinate 19,624 of CAYVRR010000007.1, forward strand.
ACAAATTCAACATCAATTTTATCTGGAGAAATAATAGATCCTCCAAGTGATAACACCGTAATATCTTTCATAATTTACCCTCTTACCATATAACCTAGTAGATATTTAAGGAGTTGTCACTATTAGTAGCGACTAATTGGTTAAAATATTTTCACCAAGGATATATCTACGCGATACGTGGCAAATAGATAAAGATGCTTTTAAGGGGACCTAAGGTGAGAAGCATCAACCTGTGGAACAACTTCACTTGTTACAGCTTCTACTGGTTTACTTTTTTCTGTATATAGTAGTTGAGTGGGGTAGGCAAAACTGATTCCCTCTTCTTTAAATGCTTTAAAGATTTTTAAATAGATCTCCTGTTGAGTGTCCATGTAGAGGTTGTAATCATTAGTGGGGACATAATAGACAGTTTCAAAATTGAGTGAGTAGGGGCCAAAAGAGTTAAAGTGGGAGCGGTCACACACAACGCCTTCAACAGCAATTACTGAATTGATAATATCTTTAATAATTTTGGGAATTTTTTCTAACTTTTCAAAAGGAGTTTCATAGATTACTCCAATAGTAAATACAACTCTTCTTCGTAACATTTGTTTATAGTTATGAACTCTAGAAGCTGTGAGGTCAGAGTTTGCAATAATCAAGAGTTCACCAGAGAGTACTCTGATTCGAATTGATTTGACGCCAATACGTTCAACTACACCTGCTTTTTCACCAAAAACAATAAAGTCTCCTAATTCAAAAGGCTTGTCAAAGAAGATAACGAGGTAACTAAACAAATCTCCTAGTATCCCTTGAGCTGCAATAGCAACTGCTATTCCACCAACTCCAAGACCAGCTATTGCAGTAGAGACATCAAGGCCAAGATTTGCGAGAAGGAAAATAACTCCTAACACCCAAAAAGTGAATTTGAGTAATGATAACAGGGGTCTTAAGTTCTTTTCTCGATTTCGACTTGCCCATTCGTGGTCAAAGTAGCGAGAAAATGCTAAATCAAGAGATTTGTTTAATGAGCGAACAATTATTATTGTCATGATGATAGAGAACGCAATCTTTACTATGTTTTGGATTTGTTCATTAAATGAAACAATCTCAGTGCCTATTGCTAAAAGTGCTAAGAACGTTAAGGGAAGTGCAATTCGCTGAATGATTCGAAGAAGATGTAGTTTTGCAGGAGTTACTCCCTCTTCTTGCTTCGCTTCTATTTTCTTGATTCGTTTCTTTAAGATGATATTGGTAATAATTAATATGAAGGATCCAATAACAATGACTAGTAGTGCTTTTATATACTCTGATTCAAATAATAGTTCCATAATTTTAGTATAGTCATATTTTCTTCCTAATTCAAATAGATACGTATCTAGATTTCTTATAAAAAGAAATTCTATTCATATGTGAAGTAGCTGTCTCTATTAATAAAAAGAATTTGAGATCATGGTAGATATCTAGATTGTTTTTTTAAAGGATGCATAGCGCTTGGTATCACTATAGATAATATTCAAGCCACTATTGGAGGCTAGGTATTCTAAGGTTGCTATTGAATAGAAACTTATGTGGCTTTTTTCATGAATATAGTGCCAAGAGAGAAATTTCTTTTCATCGCGAGGGTGAAAGTTTGTCATAATAGAGAGAATGCCGTCAAAAGCTAATAAGGATGAAAATAGGCGAAAGATAGGAAGTGGGTCAGCGATATGTTCTATCACTTCAGTGCAGGTAATAAGGTCATACTTTTTATCTAAGTAGACCTTTTGGGGACTAAAGAAGAGGTCATAGATATCAACATGCCAGTCATAAGATTTCTCTAAAAGGGTTGCAAGTACTGGTTCAGGGCCACTACCAAAATCGAGTGCCGTTTTACCATGATGTAAAAAAGGAAATACTGCCTTGTGTAAAAATCTCTCAAAGTAGGCAATGTAGGTTGGGTCGGTGATGGAGTTTTCATGCAAAGAGTACTCATGGAAAGCTTCTTTGTGGCTTGGGTGAAAAGAGGGATCTTTTGAAATGAGTTCACACCTCGGGCAAAAGTAATATATACCTAAGCTTGGGTGGCTGATGTTCTCACTAAAAGCTCTACATAATTTACAATTCATACAATTTCCTCATCTTTACTACAAATTATCATAGAGTGAATACTAAGCTATATACGATGTGTGGCTGACTCTATACATTCATTATAGCAGGTTATTGATAGTTAGACCCTATGAAAGGGGGAGATGATTGTAAGTATAATTGGGACTTAGAACGCTTTTTTACACATAAAAGCTTCTGAAACTTGTTGTAATCTCTTTTCCACACTGCAAACAATTTCCATATGTTCCTTTTTCTATTGGTGATAGGCCATTTTGTAAATGAGCTAATTCTCCCCTGTGTAGTATACTAAGATAATGTGCTTACTTTATTATACTAACTGTGGTATATTATCTTTTAGGTGGTGTTAATATATGGAAGATTATCATGTATGTCCAAGGTTTGAAGATGCTTTTGAGCTCTTAGGAAAAAGATGGACAGGATTAATTATTAGAATTTTACTCAATGAACAAAAACGATTTTCTGAGATAGCTGCAGCTATACCTAATTTAAGTGCAAGAATGCTCACAGAGCGGTTTAGAGAATTAGAAGAGCATGGAATAATATCAAGAACCGTGTATCCAGAAACACCAGTTAGAATAGAGTATGAGCTCACTGAAAAGGGGAAAGATCTGAGTAAGGTGATGGATGAAATACAAACCTGGGCAGATAAGTGGCTTTAATCATTATAACTACTAAGTAACATACTAATTTCATCCTTAAAGATGAGTGCTACAAAATATTCACACATCATACGATGTATATACGTATCACTCTTATTCTCATGTAGATCAATATTAATTCATAAGAGAGATATAATACCACTTTTAGAAATTTACTCTCAATATCATCATTACAGGTACACCTATCCCTTAATAGCTTGACATCTTTATAAAGAGTTAGTATCTTAATTTTACCAGGTTACAATAAGTAACTAAGTGGATGTAGAGATACCATGAAGATAATAGAATTCAATAGGAGTCAGGAAATGATTAGAAAATTAGATAATAAGAATATGGGAAGATCAGATTTAGGATGGCTACAAAGTATATTTCACTTCTCTTTTTCAAACTACTACAACCCTAAAAATATGAGATTTGGAGATTTAAGGGTTATTAATGATGATATAGTAGCACCTAACACAGGGTTTGAGCTGCATCCTCATAGAGATATGGAAATTGTCTCTTATGTAGTTGATGGAGAGCTTACTCATGGAGATAGTATGGGAAATAAGAATACTATCACCACAGGACATGTACAATATATGAGTGCTGGAACAGGAGTGTATCATAGTGAACATAATTATGGCAAAAAGAGTGCAAGGTTCTTACAAATATGGTTGCTCCCAGATAGAAAGGGGCACACACCAAATTATGGAGATTATAAATTTAATTGGGATGATAGAAAAAATAGATGGCTACAAATAGTTTCTAGTATGGATGGAAATGCTCCCATAAAAATTAATCAAGATGCACACATATATGTAGTGGAGCTAGATAAAGATAAAGAGATAGATTTTAGAGTTGGAAAAGAGAGACAAGCATATCTTGTCAACATAGAAGGGCACTCAAGTATTCAAACTGTTGAATTGCGCGATAGAGATGCCTTAGAGGTAGTAGAAGAAGATATTGCCATTAAGGCAATAACCACTTCTCATATTCTTGTAATTGAGATGAGTAAAAAATAGGAGTTATCATATCACATGCCCGATATGTGTAGATGAAGAGAATTGAGAAAACCTTATTTGTAAAAACGAAGCAAAATAGCATTAGATAGAGTTAAGTTCATAAGACTATAATAAAGGAGTGAGCGTTATGAACAATTTAAACTCAATTCTCATCGAAGGAAACGTTACCAAAGATCCAGATATCTTTGTCACAACAAATGGGGTCAGTCTCTGTAAATTCCCTATTGCAAGCAATCGAATTTATAAGAACAAGGATCAAGAACTCACAGAGGAGACCTCTTTCATTCTTATAGAGACATGGGCTGGCTTAGCAGAGCACTGTGGCACCTATTTGCTCAAAGGGCAAAAAGTGAGAGTTGTCGGGCGTCTAAAGCAAGAGAGATGGCAAAATGAAGAGGGGAATAATCGGGAGAGATTTGTAATAGTTGCTGAACATGTAGAGTTTCAAAGTGACATTCCCCCTCACATCGACCTTAAAGAAGAAAAGAAAGAAGAAATAAGCTAACAGTCTCTTTGCACCTTGTTTAAAACCTTAAATTTTAAGCAAGGTGTCTCTATGCTGATACTAATTCATATCTAGTAGTTTAAACCCACTTACATATAAGAATGTCTACTTATGTACAGATGCAATAGTGTATGGTAATATGTTTGTTTATCTCTCTCTATTTATATAGGCAGATGTAATTGGGGTGTAATCATACAAAACATGAGTAACAGGATATACCCCTTACGTGGCGAAACGAATATTACACCATCACTTTTGTGTAGTATAAACTATAGGTAATGAAAATGAACAAAAACAAATTCACCCTCATCATAATAATTTCTATGATTATTTTTACCATCTCTTGTACCACAGTACAAGAAACACAAATTGGGGACTCATTTAAAAGAGAAGCGCCACTATCTGATAAGGAGATAATAGAAGAAGTTTCTCTACTTGATATCATAGCAACTATTAACGAAGTTGATACCTTGCAACATATGATTGAACAAGGAGCTGATATTGACGCTGTTGAGCCAATAAGTGGTCATACTCTATTAATGATTGCAGCAGAGAAAAACCCTCATGAAAAGATCATACGGGTGTTGCTTGACTCTGGCGCTGAGATAGATGCCACAGGAGAATATGGGCAAACAGCGTTACACTTAGCAGTAGGTAATAATAATCTTGACGTGGTCTCTTTATTATTAGAGTACGGAGCAGATATTAACAGAGTTAATATAAACGGATATAGTCCACTCTTAATAGCAGCTTCATCAAAAGCTTCTATTGAAGTATTGTCTTTACTCCTTGAGCATGGCGCGAGTTTAGATGACTCAGATGTGAGGGGGCGAATAGCATTACATCTAGCTGTAATGTATAATCCAAACATTGAAAAAATATCATATTTACTAGAAAAAGGTGCCGATGTAGATGCAAGAAGTGAAGATGGTACTACTCCTTTCATGCTTGCAGTCTCCTATTACAATAATAATGAGATATTTTCCCTCTTATTAGAAAGCGGAGCTGATATAAATGGAAAGAATAATGAAGGCCTCACTCCACTTATGCATGTTGCAAAATATAATGATAAACCTGAGGTAATATCCTATTTAGTACAAAGAGGCGCTGATATTCACAAAGTAGATGCAAGTGGCAATAATGCTCTTTTACTTGCAGCCCGTTATACAGATGATAGGGGCATTCTCTCCTCTCTCATAGATGCTGGCCTAGATGTGAATGGGGGGGATTCCTCTGGTGTTACCCCTTTAATGGTAGCAGCTCGTTACAATACCTATGGAGGACTTATTACACACCTTATAAAAGAGGGTGCTGAAATAGATAAAAGAAATAGGGTGGGTGTTACAGCCCTGATGTACGGGGCAATGTATAACCCTCATAGTAGTGTGATTTCCACCCTTTTAGATCTAGGTGCTGAAATTGAAGCGAAAGATAAAAACAACATGACTCCTCTTATGTATGCCTCTATCTTAAATGAGAACCCTGAAGTAGCTTCATTACTCCTTGATAGAGGTGCTAATATATATGCTAGGGATATACATGGACTTACTCCCCTCATGTATAGTGCACGGTATAATGAGAATATAGATATGCTGGGCATGTTAATAGAATATGGCGCTCCTGTAGAAATAAAAGATTTACATGGGAACACAGCTTTTATGCATGCCGCACGAAGCGCAACAGACACAGAAGCATTAAAACTTTTACTTGAAGCTGATTCAGATATTAATACGAGAAATGCGTATGCAATAACACCCCTTATGGAAGCTGCAAAGAATGCATTAGATATTTCTATAATAGAGTTTTTAATTCAAAATGGCAGTGAAGTAGAGGCAAGGGATGTGTATGGGAATACTGCTTTTCTCTATGCTTCAAGTGCTAGTGACAACCTAGAAGTGTTATCACTTTTTATTAAGAGTAAAGCAGATAGTAATACAAGAAATAAGAACGGAAAGACTCCTTTAATTGTAGCTTTAGAGAATAATCCCTCTTCGAAAGTAATCACATTCCTCATAGAAAATAATGCGGCTATAGATGTAAGAGATTCCTCTTCATATACACCACTTATGTATGCACTAAAAAACAGTAGGGACCTAGAAATCATTAAACTACTTGTTTCAAAAAACAACATCAATGAAAAGTATAGTGATCAAAGTAGTCCACTATTGATTGCTGCAAAATATTGTATAGATGAAAACATTATCTCATATTTACTTGAACAAGGAGCTAATATTTCAGCTAGAGATGTGTATGGATATACACCTCTTATCTACGCTTCTTATTATAATAGAAATGAAAATATTATCTCATTATTACTCTCTCATGGTGCAATTGTAGATGACACAACCGATGATAAAAGCACCCCTTTACATTATGCAGCAGGATTTAATCCAAACCCAGAAGTGTTAAGAGTTCTTATAGAAAATGGATCAGATATAGAAGGCAAAGACAATTCTGGCAACACTCCATTACTTCGATCTGCAAAATATAATCCAGAAGTAAAAGTTATCGAATTCTTACTTACATCAGGAGCTGATGTAGAAGTAACTGATGATGTTGGAAACACTCCTCTTCTTCATGCAATTAAATATAATAAGGAAACAGAAATAGCCTTACACCTCATAGAAAGTGGAGCTAATTTGTTTGCAAAAAACAACTTTGATAATAATTCCTTCATGATTGCTGCAAAATATAATAGTGACACGACTATCATGAAAAGATTGATTGAAAAAGGAATGAGTGTGCATGAAAAAAATAAATCTGGTAATACACCACTACTTTATGCTGCAGGAAATAATCCTCATGGTGAAATTATCTCCTTTCTCATAGAAGCTGGCGCTGATATTCAACAAAGAGATTCGTTAGGGAATACTCCACTCATCCGTGCTGCAGGAAATAATTCAAATCCTGAAATCTTAACACTTCTTATAGAATCTGGTGCTTCTATTCATGAAAAGAATAATAATGGCATCACGCCATTAATGAATGCTGCAATGAATAATAGTGAAGGTTCAATAATTACCACTCTTCTTGCTAAAGGGGCTAAAAAATATGAAAAAGATAATGAAGGCAATACTCCCATCACCTTAGCAACACGATATAATATGAACCCTGAAATTGTTTCACTGTTACAAGATGATGATAATAATGAGTAATTATTTATGTATGAATAAACATTGTTTGATGAGTTAACTATTTGTATATAATACTTTTGACTGTAGGCAGTGAACTAGGTATCTTGAATTTAATGAGGATGTACTAGCGTAAAGGGGTCAATTATACTTCACTTTTACCCATTCCTTATGTATATTGAAATATATGAAAGATAATACACTTATTGGAGGAAATATATGAGTGAAGTAACATTGACTGACAGCAATTTTGAAAAAGAAGTAATATCTAGTGAAATTCCTGTGTTAGTAGATTTTTGGGCAGCATGGTGTGGCCCTTGTAAAATGGTAGCTCCTGCCCTAGCAAAGATTGCTGAAAAATTTGACGGCAAATTAAAGGTGGGAAAACTTAATGTAGATGAGGAACTAAAACTTGCTCAAACCTACAAAATTCAGAGCATTCCAACCCTTGCCATCTTTAAAGGTGGAGAGATTGTAAGCCAAAAAGTAGGAGCTCTTTCATTAGCAGCCCTTGAAGCTTGGGCAAACGAATACGTATAAACTCTACTCACGATGAGATAGAATGAAATGAGCTGTTGGATTCCGATGGCTCTTTTTTTATTTCTCATAGACTTCTTTATTATTTTCAAATAGAAAACTAGAGCCACTTGTTGGAACAATATACCAATCCCCCTTGCTATTAGTGTCTTCTTTATCTTCATATCTATTAATAGATCTAGTTGCTGTTGTGTATTCACTACTCACTGCACTTTCTGGAGTGATTACTCCATTATGAGCCCATCCATCTGCCCCTGTTAATTCTTGTATCTGCTCATATACTTCTTTAGTACCAAAACCACCAAAGTTCTCATCAGAATCACTATATCTATTTGAGTAGACCACCACATCTGCTAAATCATTATAAGGTGAATTATAGAGACTAATTACCCCATTGTTACCACCAAGACCCTCTTCACCCCCATAGTAGATACATCCATTCTTTATTGGAACTTTTTGGTATTGTACCACAAGATAATCTCCCTTTTTCACCTCAATAGAAGGGAATGAAAAGGATGATGAGTGGGAGAAAAACATCCCATTGTAAAGGGTAACTCCTGCCATATTCCCATCACTTAAAGCTTTAATTTCTACCCTATCAGGGTGTCTATCATTTCCCTTTGTAGAAAACTCATTGATGAGTAATGATGGCACTCTAAAATTAACTCCATACACTTCACTCTCTATTGTTGTTGTATTTCCCATTTTATCCCTCACAGAAAGATATATGTGAGTTGAGTTCATCACATCAAGAACTGAAGAGAGGTGGATAGTTAATTGTTTGTCATATACAGAGCACGTACTCTCTTTAAACTTTTCTTGGAGTGAAATGTAGGGCCTTGATATCATTTCATCAAAAGTAAACACAATTGTTTTAGAATCTATTGCCTTAATCTCTATAAGAGTAGGACTCACTCTATCTTTACCACTAAAGAAGTTTATAACAGGAATCCCTAATTCATCAGAGCAACTAGAAAACAATAGTAATAGTAATCCAAGTAAACTCAACCTTTTCATCATCCTAAAATCCTCCTACTAACAATACGTCGTTTTGACTTGAATTGATTGACCCAAATACCTTCAAATGGGTACACTCAAAAATAAGAGAGTGTACAGGAGATAAAAATATGGGAAAGCTATGGCAAAAAGAGATTAATCTTGATTCATTAATGGAAGAATTTACTGTTCAAAACGATTATAAGGTCGATTATGAATTAGTGCATAGTGATATTCTTGGCTCCATCGCTCATGCTCATAGTATCGCTCAAATAGGAATTTTATCAGATAAAGAGTTACAAGAGTTACAACAAGGCCTTGTTAGTATACTAAAAGAACATCAAGAAAAAACATTCATCATTCGGAAAGAGGATGAAGATTGTCATACAGCTATTGAAGGGCGCCTTACTAATTTAGTAGGAGATGCTGGAAAGAAAATTCACACAGGTAGGAGTAGAAACGACCAAGTTCAAACAGCTTTGAGATTATGGATGAGAGAGTTTCTTTTAATCTTATCTCAAAAGACGATTGAAGCAGCTCATCTACTCACCACTTTCTCAATAACTCATGAATTTACTCCAATGCCAGGAAGAACCCATATGCAACTTGCTATGCCATCTTCTGTTGGGCTGTGGGCTTCTTCCTATGCTGAACAATTGATGGACCAAGTAACCCATCTATTATCTCTAAAAGAGTTACTAGACCAAAGTCCACTTGGCTCAGCTGCAAGTTATGGTACTAACTTAAAGATTGACAGAGCCTATAGTGCGTCCCTTTTACACTTTAAAAAACCACAGCACAATGTACTTTATGCAAATAATTCAAGAGGGCTATTTGAAGCGATGATTCTCGATAGCTGCGATTATATTGGAATCACTTTAAGTAAACTTGCACAAGACTTACTTCTTTTTACACTCCCTGAGATTGGCTATTTTTCAATAGACTCAAAGCTTTGCACAGGAAGTAGTATTATGCCTCAAAAGAAAAATCCTGATGGCCTAGAACTAACTCGTTCTCGCTCTGCCCTCATAAGTGGATATGCGCAACAGGTAAAATCTATTATAAGAAGTCTCCCTAGTGGCTACAATCGTGATTTCCAAGATACAAAAGAGCCTTTTATCAAAGGAGCTAAATCAACACTACTTCTTGTTCAAATAATGTCTCTTATGGTGCGAGGGGTGAGTGTGAATGAAAAAAAACTTATCCTAGGGCATAAGAGTGAACTCTATGCAACAGATGAAGTATTACAAAGAATCAGTGAAGGAAAGCCCTTTAGAGAAGTCTATAAAGAAGTTGGGATGAACTTAGATAGTGTTGCCTCCTATGATCCCATAGAGACAATTAAAAATAGAACAATGATTGGTTCAAGTGGGAATTTAGATTTAAGTACTTTGCAACAAGTAATTGAGGATAAAGAAAAAGAGGTACAGCACCAATTAGATGACCTTTTTAGTGCATATACCTCTTTGTGTAATCAAGAGATTCATCTCGTTTTATAGACGCCACAAGACTCCTGCAGTACTCGAAATAAGACCAATGAGGGGAAGAAGTGGATCTGTTACTGTACCAAAACCATCCTCTGTCCACGCAAATAAAATCACAGGTGCATTTAGGTTAACAAAAAGTCCAATATTTTTCTCTTCAAGCCAATACTCCCCTTTAATAGCAACTCCAGCTGCACCCAAGATACCTGCACTAAAGTCAGTAAATCCAAGGGCACTTACCCCAAATTTGAGGTCAAAGTTATCTCCAAGTGATACTGGATAGGTTGCATCTGCACTGACTACAAAAAATGAATTGATAAAATCATCAATGTCGCCACTACCTCCAGATGCTTCTCCAATGTACTTAATTCCTAAAGGATAGTTTAATCCTGCTTGAAGTGCGAGTGGACCAAGAGGAATGTCGACGACAACACCTGTTGCGAGGAATCCAAATTGACCACCTATTGCAATTTTCTCATTTGCTCGAGCTGGTATTGTGGTTGTAAAAATGAGGAGTAGAGCTACAAGTAAAATAGTAATTTTTTTCATAATAGCCTCCTGTTATATCTAGAAATTATATGAATGAATATATTAATTCATACTAATTCTTTGCATAACTATAATAGTAAGACAAATATATTACATATTAATTACAACGGATAGCAATATTTTATAAAAAATAATTTTATCCTAATATCTCTTTTTGCTTCAATATAATAGTAATAATAGATAAGTGGGTGAAAAATGGACATTATCAGTGTTGAATTATAACACATTATTGTGTAAAGTAGCCCATATGAGCATTGTTAAGCCACATAAATTGGGAATTATCGCAGGCCCCGGTTCTGAATACTTTGCAGGTAAAGTAGTTAGACACTTGAGAAGGCTATATCTTGATCGGTATGAGAAGCTTAGTGCTTCCCTTGTGAAGCGTCATGAGATGACGCCTGAAGAGTTATTAGATCTAGTCACGTTAAATGATGATTTAATAAGTAAAAAAATTCCTAGAGGGAAAAAGCCAAAAGCATATACATGTCCAGACTTTGATATCCCTGTGAGATATACCCAGTTTGCTAACGGTGAAGTAAAATCTGAAATTTTACAAGCTGTAAGAGGATTGAGGGTATTTTTTATTTATGATGTCTCTAATAGCTATCCGATTAAATTATGGGATAGAGAAGAGGCATGCGTCTTAAGTATTAATGATCACCTCATGTTTCTCTTTACTGCAATTAGCGCACTAAAAAATAGTGGTGTAGAGAGTGTAACACTTGTTCTTCCTACCTACCCGTATGCAAGACAACATAAAAAATCGTCAAGGGAATCACTCACAGCCGCCCTTTTTGGAAGAATGTGTGAGAATATGGGAGTTGAAAGAATTATTACACTCGATATTCACAGTAGAGAAATTGAAAACTGTTTTAATCATACACACCTTGAAAATCTTCACGCTTCTTACCAAGCACTCATCAAGCTTCATAAGATCATTGACTTTAGTGATCCAGATCTTGTAGTAGTTTCCCCTGATACAGGAGCTGTTCAACGAAATAAATTCTACGCTGAAGCACTTCATCGCCCCTTAGCGGTACTCTATAAAGAGAGAGATTACTCTGTTGTATCTAAAGATGCAAAAAGTAGCAATATTAAATCAATTAGCTTACTCGGTGATGTAAAAGGTAAAACTGTTCTCATGGCCGATGATATGATTGGCACTGGTGGAACCCTTTTAATAGCTATGAAGGAGCTAAAAAATCTTGGTGCCAAAAAGATTATTTGTTTAGTATCACTTCCATTCTTTAATGGAGGAGCTAGAGAAGCATTTGACCAAGCATATAAAGAGGGAGTTTTCTACAGAGTGGTAGGAACAAACGCTGTGTTCCACGATAAAGGACTTACAAGCAAAGAGTGGTTTGTACAAGCAGATGTAACAGAGCTCTTTGCAAGAGTAATAAGTAGATTACACCATGGTAGGCCTTTAAGCCCCTTATTAGATAACCGTCAGTTTATTCATAAGTTAGTTGATATGAGTCAAGCCAATCCGCAAGCTCCATTGCCGGGCAGAAGAGAGGCATACCGAGATTAACACATCGGACCCTCTTCTCTTCTCGGCTGGTCAAAAGGCCCTATTACTTCTTCACACACTAATCATTAGAAGGGGTAACTTTTCCACAAATAGGAGTTTTTTATGGACTTATCTAAGAGAATATCAAGTTTTCAAGCTTCTCCAATAAGGAGATTAGTTCCTTTTGCAAATGAAGCAAAGAAAAAAGGAATACATGTATATCATTTAAATATTGGGCAACCCGATATCAAAACCCCCCCTCAGGTTCTAGAAGCTATTAGAGGGTATAACCATGAAATTATTGCCTATGGGCAATCAGAAGGGGATCAAGACCTGAGAGAGGCACTACCTGCCTATTATGCTACATTTAATATTGATGTAGAGCCACACCATATTATGGTAACAACAGGGGGGAGTGAAGCAATCCAGTTTGTCCTCATGACCCTTTGTGATCCAGGAGATGAAATAATAGTTCCAGAACCCTACTACACAAATGTTGGCTCCTTTGCTAAAGGCGCTGGGGTTGTATTAAAGAGTGTGACGAGTCGGTTTGAACAAGGGTTTAGTTTGCCAGAAGTGAGTGAATTCGAAAAACAAATACATTCCCACACAAAAGCAATTATGCTCTGTAGCCCTAATAACCCCACTGGATATATATATAGTAAGAAGGAATTAAAACAACTTCTTGAGCTAGTTGAAAGAAAAGATATCTTTCTTATTGTTGATGAGGTCTATAGAGAGTTTTGCTATGATGGACATGAGTTCATCAGTGCCCTCACCTTTAGTGAGTATGCACACAGAGTTATTGTTGTTGACTCTTTCTCAAAGCGCTACAGCATGTGTGGAGCTCGTATCGGAGCGCTTGTCACAAAGAACATGGATGTAATAGAGGGGGCAACTAAACTTGCTCAAGCAAGATTATGCCCCCCTGACATTGAACAAACAGCAGCACTCGCTGCTCTTCAAACACCCCCATCATATTTAAAAGAAGTACAAAGGGAATATCAAAGAAGAAGAGATTTTTTAGTAAAAGAGCTTCACAAGATACCAGGGGTAGATTGTAGTAACCCAAAAGGGGCTTTTTACCTTATCGCTAAATTACCTGTTGCTGATGCCCAAGATTTTTGCCTCTTTTTACTCAAAGATTTTAGTTATCAAGGGCAAACTCTTATGCTAGCTCCTGCTAATGGATTCTATGTAGATGAAAGTTTAGGGAAAGATGAAGTAAGAATTGCCTATGTCCTTAATGTAGAAGATTTAAAACATGCAATGCTTTGCTTAAAAGTTGCGCTCGATGAGTATGCAAAGAGATAACATATATTTTTTATGTATATAAAAGTGGGAAAGTATAGATCTACTCTCCCCTTTTTTTGTGTTTCTGTCTTAGTTACTTCTTATAATTTCGATAATACTTTTCTATGATGAGTTTTTCTTAATACGTATTGTGTGGCATGTGCAACGCTTGCTGAAAAGATACTTAGTAAAAGGGGTGTGTATTATAGGGAAGTGATTCTCATCTGCCATGAGTGGAAAGACAAAACATTTTATATGTGATATTATCAAATTTGATGTTTATTTAATAATGACATAAAGTTTTCGTAACATAGCTTATTCTTATTTGTTAGATAAGTGGTGTTGTTTTTATATAAAATGCAATCTATATATGTTTAAAATAGCTATTATTTGAAAAAACATATAGGTGATTTAGGCGAAGTGGGGAACTGTGTATGAAGTACAAAATAGAGCGAATGGTGAGAAGGTTTTTCTTAATGTCGATAGATGTTTTCCTTCTTTATTTATGTTTTGCTCTTACTATTTTTACCACCCATGCCCCTTTCTCATCCCTTACCGACTCTCCTCTTGTCATAGCAACAATCATAGCGTTCCAACTACTATTTCTGATCATTTTTAAAGTCTATTCAATCAGAATAATAGATAGCTCCCTTGAACTTGTTCTTCGAGGTGGGGTTGCAATCATTGTTTCAAATATATTTTCTATCATATTCCTTCTCTTTGTGACAAAGGATTTTTCCCTTGTTTTTAGAAAGCACATCCCCTTTGCTTCCTACTCACTTCTTCTTTTATTAGGGTATCGTGTTGCATATAGAATCGTTCAAACATACCGCATTAAAGCGGTTACCCCTTCTAATGCTCCTCGAGCACTCATTTATGGAGCTGGAGAGATAGGGATGCAGTTAGTGAGACAACATTTTAGAAATAAACTTCAATACTCGATTGTTGGATTTGTTGATGATAACCCGATAAAGAAAGGGGCGATGATTAATGGAATACGAGTTCTAGGAGACCTTGAAAATCTGCCTGAAATATTTAGAGCAGTTGATGTTGGGGTATTAATTATTGGAATTACTAATTTATCGAGAAACAAAATGAAAGAGGCTCTTGAAATTGCTGAGAGGTTTGGAGTTGAAGTAAAAATAATCCCATCCCTTTTTGAAATGGAGTCTAAAAAGAAAAATGTTGCAGATATTAGATCAATCAATTTTGAAGACCTCTTAGGCCGATCCCCTGTCACCCTTGACAGAGAACCTATTAGAAGGATGGTGAGTGGTAAGCGAATCCTCATTACAGGAGCTGGTGGGTCTATAGGTAGTGAGATATGTAGACAGCTATTAGAGTATGATCCTGCTACGTTGTTCTTATTGGATATTGATGAAACTGAACTCCATGACCTCTCTCTTCGCCTACATGGGTATACAAAAGAGTTTAGTGATAAAATTCATCCTATCGTGTGTGATGTGAGAGATAAAGCAAAAGTTGAATTGATTTTTTCAACATTTAAACCAGAAATTGTTTTTCATGCAGCGGCCCTTAAACATGTTCCTATGATGGAATACTACCCAGAAGAGGCAGTAAAAACTAACATAATGGGAACATATAATGTGCTTAAAAGTGCGGTAAGAACAAATGTAGATAAATGCATAGTGATCTCAACCGATAAAGCTGTGAATCCTACAAATGTGATGGGAGCTACAAAACGAGTGAGTGAACAAATAGCAAGAATGTTAAATACACGACAAACTCAAATAGTTGCAGTACGTTTTGGAAATGTTTTAGGAAGCAGAGGCTCTATGTTACCACTCTTTTTAGAACAGATGAATAATGGACTACCTATCACAGTTACAGATAAAAATATTATTCGATACTTTATGACGATTAGCGAAGCTGTTTCACTCGTATTTCAAGCCGGTGCATTAGCAAATGGGGGAGAAGTAATGGTGTTGGAAATGGGAGAGCCTGTAAATATATATGATTTTGCAAAAAAGTTAGTTAAATATTTTGGAGATGGTAGAAGCGAGGTAGTTATCTCAGGTTTACGTCCTGGTGAAAAGTTATATGAAGAGAAACTTAGCGACCAAGATAGCACAATACCTACAGATAACCCCAAAGTCTATAAAGCTATAGTAAATGGGAGCCTAGATGAAGAGACTTTCACTGAATTTTATCAATCTATTTGTGATTTAACACCAGAAGGAATTGTTGATAAACTCCAAAAATTGGTACCAGAATTTACTCGCCCTGGCGTTCACATAATAGGAAAATAGATGAAAAGTTATTGCCTTTATTGCAAAACTGGCGCTGAAGAAAAACTCGTCTACACAATCAAAAAAAGCATGCGAGATATTCTTAACGAAGAGATAGAAGTGTTTTTCCCAATACGAATTATGAATCAAAAGAAAAAGGGCACATGGAGTAAAGTAAAACAACCCCTTATTCCTGGATATGTCTTCCTTTATCTTGATGATGAGATCCCTTTTCCCCTATTTCTTATAAAACAAGAGCGAAATGCGTATAAAATATTAAGAAATCCCGACTTCTCTTTAGCTTTAAAAGGACCTGATGAAGAGTATGCAATCTGGGTTTACAACCACCAAGGAACTATTAAACCGAGTAAGGTGAAATTTGAAGAGGGGAGATTAGTAAAAGTCATTGATGGCCCCTTATTTGATATGAAAGGGGAAATAGTGAAAGTGGATCGACATCGTAAAAGAGTCCATGTTGCCTTTGAGTTTGGTGGAAAGAAACAAGTAATTAATGTAAGTATTGAAGATATTGCCGATGGAAACCCTGGCCCTTAAATTTATCGTTGTGTATGACTCGATAAAAGTGAATAGAGTTGAACACGAGTTGAAACATGGAGCTTTTCATATATGTGTTTAATATGAGTTTTTACCGTGTTGTGTGATATAAATAACTCTGTTGCAATTTCATGAGATGTGTTTCCTTTTATAAGTAAATGAAGAACTTCTTTCTCCCTTTCACTAATACCCATTTTTCTTAAGTATGCATCATCTACTATCTTCTCTTCTACAGGATGCTCATATTCTTGGAAATATCGACGAGCAATAAAGAAGTAGAGGTAGACAACAAAAATAGAGTAGCTTAAATATGCAATTTTAAAGGTTTGATCCCTAAAAAAGACAAGGTCTATAGGAAAAGTGAAAAGAAGAGGGATAAATGTTGCAATCATTCCACTTAATAAGTTCTCCTGCTTCCATCCCTTTGCAAATCTCTTATAATAGAGTGCACTAAGACCCAATATTACCATGATGTAACTACCTGCAAAGAAGTGGTAGGAAAAAGTAATATTCATCGCTTTAATAATCTCTAAGTCACTTGCGATAGCGATACTAACAACACTTCCAATAAAAAAGAGTATTATTACAATTCGCATAATAAGGAGAGCAATTCTAGTTTGACTCTCTTTTGTAGGGAGAAGTCTAATAAGATACCTTGCTGCTGTATATAAAAGGAGTGTTGTAAATATAATCGAAGCCCCAGTTACCCACATCGCAAACAATCTATAGTTTGTGTTTGTCATCAACACATCAGGAAAAAGACGATGCACATAGGTGACAAATTGTGTTAAGAGCATTTGTAGGGAGAGGGGGGTGAGAATAGTGAGAAACTCTAAAGAGTAGTGATCGCGAGCCCGAATGTAGGTGAGGACACACAAGGCAGTAATCGATAATACAAGTGAAGTAGTGAGAAATAATAATACATCAGCAATAATAAACACCCATAGACTCCTCTTATTATGATAATCAAAATCTATTGTATCACAAAGAGAAAAGTTGACATAGATTACTTATTAGGAATATAAGGGGTGAATGATGAAATATTGGGAACTTTAACAAACGCAGGAAAGTCTTTTGCACCTGCGGGAAGAAAGAGATTATTCATTCCAAAAGGGCCAAACTTACCACGTAAGATTAACCCATCTTCATTTGTCCACACTTCAGCTTTATATGTTTTACCACTTCTTGGGTCAAGTACATGTCCTCCTGAATATTTTTCTCCATCAAAGGAAAGGTCATAAAAGATATCAATATCGAGTAAAAGGGGTTTCCCCTCCACTTTGTGGGCAATAATAGAGGGGTTGAGATAGCTTTCTATATACTCTCCACTTTTTTCATCAAAAGAGACGATAACTTTCCCATATAATTTGTTTTTATATATATAGGAGACGATAATGCTTGTGGTAAAGTTTTCTTTATCATCAATAGTTTTCCAAAACCCTACCACATTTCTTTCTCCAATTGCATATACGCTACACATGATGAAAAGCAAGATGCTAAAACATAATGCTTTTTTCTTCATGACTTACTCCTTTTATCAGTATTGATAGGTGAGCGAAATTGAGAGTGAATCATTATCTGCCCAACTTTTGTAAATACTATCTTTACTATTATCAAAAGTCCCAAATAGATTCCCCTCTACACTAAGGGTAATATCATCTTTAAGCGTGTAATCTATCTTAGATAAAAGAGCATACCCTTTTGTAGGTATTTGATAGGTTAAACCAGCCTCTATCAAAAGCTTTTCCTTCATTAAAGGAATATGAACTCCTACTATGATATTGTGATCTTGCTCGGGACCTGAACCTGTATCTACATCAAGAGGGTTAGATTCATCATACCCTAAAATAGTTGTTCCATTATAACTCGCTGTAATATAGCTTGTAGTACTAGGAATCATATAACTTATTGATCCAATATAGCTAAACTTACTATTATAAAGAGCAGCATCTGATTCATCTGTATCTTCACTAATATAAAAAGCTCCTTCTGCTGCAAAGGTGAAGGGACCAGTTACATAGTTCACTTCAGTACCAATAATGTTCATCATGGTGTAGAT
>CAYVRR010000007.1:38345-55410 GCA_964453215.1 uncultured Spirochaetaceae bacterium
GGTTTGTAGATGAGTTCTAGTTGAGTTCTGTCAAAGTAGAGTTGAGTGAGAATCATTGGTTCACTTATTTTCATCTCTCTTTGGTTCATGCTCAGGCCTGAAGAGTAATCGTTTGCATTAATCACATCAACGACTCGAGCTGTGTCAACAACGCCCCATCTGTGGATGAAATATCCTGCTTGGATTTTCCCATTAGGGATGAAGTAGGAGAGTGATAACTCTTTAATAATATCTTTAAAATTAACTTCACCTAGTTGTAATGCTGGTAAGTATAGTTCTGCATTTCCTCCTAGAGAGGGGTGAGTGTAGTTGAGTGAGAAATTAAGAGTAGCAAATGGATTCATATCACTTTTTGATAAATCAGTTGTATGTATGAATGTCTCTAATCCTGTAGAGACTTTTCCTCTGACATCAAAAGAAGAAGTTGCCTTCTCTTCTGTTTCAACTTCTTCATCAAAGATGAAACCAAATCCTTCACTTGCAGTGAGAGGTATTAAGATTGTGATAAGTATAAGTAGTAAGGTGATTAGTTTTTTCATTACATTCTCCCTGTTTGTAAGAATTGAAGAGTAAAGTATCCACTAGGAATTGGGATGCCATACTTTGCTTGTAATATTTCAATTCGTGTTTTATGCCCAGTTGCAACGGTGGTCATCTCCATAATTGAGGCTGTCCACTCACCACTGAGTTGTTCTATTTTCTTAGTTTCTAGTTGTTTTAATAGGGTTGTTTTGTTTTTATCATAGAGTTCTACTTTCATAGGTAGGTAGCTTATTGTGTCTACCCAGACAACACTTTTTCCATAGGTAGAATCATCATAGGGAACAGACTCAATAACATATACTTCTCTATTATCGATAGATTCTGTTCTAAGGTAAGTGTGTGTCGCTTCATCTTGGTCAAAGGTAGTTGCACTCATATCTGCATAGGAAAAGTCACTACCCATAAATGAGCCAGATTGTTCCCCACTAGAGATTCTTTTACTTTGCTTGAGGGCTGGAAGATATATCCACTGCTCATCTTGTCCCTCTTTTTCTAGGGTGAGAAATCTTGTTTGTTTTACACTTGCAGGAGAGAGAAAGAGGGTGATACTTTCAGTTTTACCATTATTGTTACGAGTAAGAGTTTGTATTCTTCTCTCTCTCATTTGTCCATTTGTTTCAATAAGATTGAGTCTAATGTCGAGAGCAGCTGTATCATGTTTTTGAGTTTCAGTTACTTTTTTCATAACTTCTACTGCATTAACCTCAGCACTTAATGATTGCATAGTAAACAAAATTGCTATTGCAGCAAGCAATAAGACTTTTAATAAGCTATTTTTTTTCATATAATTCCTTCTTTTTTGTCTGTTTTTCTACTAGGGTAAGGGCAATTGGGAGTACTGTGATACTTGATATCCCTGCTAAGAGCATTGATATACAAAACAATATTCCCATCTGTTGAACTGGGATAAATCTGCTAAATATAAGTCCAGCAAAACCAAGGGTGACAGAGATCATATTAATCATAATCGCTCTCCCTGTTGTGTTCATAATAGTAAGGAAGAATTGTTTCTCCCCATTCACTCGCTCTATCCTTCTATATGCCGATATATAGTGAATTGCATAATCTACTCCAATACCAATAGCAAGAGCTGCTAAAAGGGATGTAATAATGTCGAGTGGAATAGATAATAAGGACATTGAAGCGAATATTCCCATCAAGGCAAAGCCAACTGGAATTAATCCAATGAATCCAATCTTGATGCTTCTAAATAATAAGGATAGGAGTGTGAATACGATGAGGAGAGAAGCAACGAGAGAGTAGATTTGGCTCTTGGTAACTAACTTTGTGAGAGCTAAGCTAATAGCTTCTCCACCTCCTATAGCTATTTCATAATCACTAAAGTTAGTCCAATATTGATTAATAAAATTATCAAGCTCTGTAAGGCTTTGTACACTCGTATCTTTCACCATAATTGTAATATTTGTTTTATCTGGTTCAAGAGTGTCATTGATTACCATATCTAGGTTCCCAGAGTAGAGAACTAAATATTGACTTATTAAGTTTGTAATATCTTCTTCACTAACGAGCCCATACTTTAATGGATCTGTTGGAATTTCTCTAAAGGTCTCTTTATCAAAAGAGGCTACCTCTTCTTCTATTAATTGAGTTTCTTCTTCTTCACTACTAGATTGGTCAAATCCAAATGAGTCACTAAAGAAATCTAATGTGACCTCTTCCTCTACACTCTTTTGATAAGGAATAGATTGCTTGTTCATCATATAGTTCATTCGTTTTATATAAGGAACAATTGTTTGTACTTTACCTACTTGGCTAAATTGTTCAATTTCTTGTTCGAATGTATCAAGTTGCTGTAAAAAGGAGGGGTTTAATATCCTCATCCCATCTTTGTGGCTAATCATTACATTAATAAGGCCACTACCCCCCATTTTGTCATTATAAAGGGAGGTGTCTTGAACAATACGACTATTCTTTTTAAAGAAATTAAGCATGTTCGTTCCACTTTCAATATTGGGGATAAGGACTACGGTGAGAACAGCTAAAAGTAAAGAAACAACAATAGTAGTTTTTTTATGACCAATTATAATGCGAGAGATGAAATTACTTAGTCGTTGTTTGGAGCCATTTACTTCTTTTTTCTTCCACGAATCAATTCTCTCCTTTTTAATCCCATTTCTATAGGTAATTCTTAACATTGCAGGCAAAAGGAAAAGAGAGGCAAACTGAGAAATAACAACTCCAAAGGCACTCAAAAGGCCAAACATTCTAAAAGGAGATAATGGACTTGTTAGTTGAGCTACAAACCCAGCAGCAGTTGTGATTCCCGCAAGTATTATTGGCATTCTGTTTTTCTTGATTACTGATGAGATGATAGAAGAAACTTTTTCAAAGGAGAGATCTTTCTCTTCTTCGAGTAACTCTTCATAAAAATGACTCATTACATGGATCGCGTAGGCACTAGCAACTATCAAAAGAAGTACCGGTACAAGCATCGTTGCCATAGTGAATGTGATATTAAAAATTATCATTATCGCAACTACAATAGAAGCACTAAAGAAGAGGGTAACTAGTGGAAGGATAACTCCAGCTATCTTTTTAAAGGAGAATACAAGTACTAGTATAATGAGAAAGCCAACAATAGGAGCAAGAATAATCATATCACTTATGAGGGATTCATTGATCTGTTGTTTTACAACAGGTAGACCAATAAGTGTAAAAGTTTCACCATTATGTTCACTCTCTACACTGAGAGTATTAATTGCATCCATTAACTCTTTTTGTGAAGTAGCGTCAAGATCTTTTTCCATTGTAACAACAATAGAGGCCATTGTTTGATCTTTTGAAATAAGAGAGTTTTCATATATCTCATTCCAACTCGCCAACCTCATCTCTAGAGCTTTGAGTTCTTCATCACTAAGTCCACTAAAGAGGGGAACAACCTTCATCCCAAAATCATCCCCATCTATATGATCTAGGTTCGCGATACTCATAACTGAATGAGCTCCATCAAGCTCTTCAATCTGGCGAGTGAGAGTTTCAATTAATGTAAGGCTCGTTGGATTGAGAATTGACTCATCTTTGTTGTGAACTCCGAGCACTAAAGCATCAAGAGAGCCAAACTCTTTTTCTATAGTTTCATTAACCTTCACGACTTCAGACTGACTTGGAATAAATGCATCCGTAGAACTATCTACTGTGAGATATGAAATCATAGAGATTGAAATAAGGGCAAGAGAGATGGCAATGATTACAATTGTTATGTCTTTTATAAGTTCTCTTTTTTTAGTTTTCATTGTCTTAATGGTACGTATAAAGATCTCTTATAGCTATCAATCAAAGTGATGAAATTAGTCACCTTTTAGGGTGATTCCCTTAAAAAGGATTATATTTCTTTCCTCTTTGAACCTTTTTTTCTTCTATGATAGTATGAAGTATTGGAGATATATATGAGTAAAGAAGAATTATTAAAAAAACTTGAATTGTCTGAAAAGAGCATTCAATTTACCTCATTTGATTCAAACCTTGCCTATAAAATTGGAACCTATGTAGTAGATTATTCACAATTACATAATCTACCGATTGCTGTTGATATTAGTGTGGGGGGACGCTGCCTTTTTCACTACTCTTCAAATGGAGCTTCTCTCGATAACGAGATGTGGATTATGAGAAAAACGAAAAGTGTGAAAAGATTTGGACATAGTTCCTACTACTTAGGGGTGAAATTAGCCCTTGAAGGTAAGAGCATGCTTGAAAAATATATGATAAGTGAGAGTGAGTATGCTTTCCATGGAGGAGGATTTCCTCTCATATTGAAAGGGACGGGGATGATTGGAACTATGTGTATATCTGGGTTAGCTCAAGAAGATGATCATAATCTCGTAGTTGATTCCCTCACTCGATTTTTACAATAAGTATTACAAAGGAGTATTATTGCTATGGTAAATTTTAATTATTACAATCCAACAAGAATTATTTTTGGAAAAGGATCTATTTCACAAGTAGGAGAAGAAGTTTCCAAATACTCTTCAAAAATATTGCTCCACTATGGTGGGGGGTCAATAAAGAAAAATGGTGTCTATAAACAAGTAGTTTCTTCCTTAGCTAAAGCTCACATAGAAGTTGTTGAACTTAGTGGAGTTGTTCCTAATCCAAGGCTCTCACTTGTGAGAGAAGGGATAGAGCTTTGTAAAAAGGAGAATATCGATTTTGTACTAGCAGTTGGCGGCGGCTCTGTTATTGACTCAGCTAAGGCGATTGCTTTTGGTGCACTTTTACCAGAAGACGAGGATGTGTGGGATGATTACTTTATGAAAGGAGATCCTAAAGTCGCTAAATCCTTAAAGATAGGGGTTGTTCTTACCATTCCAGCAGCTGGTAGTGAGAGTTCTACTGGATCTGTTATTACAAACGAGAAAAATGATCTTAAGCGACCACTAAATGATGAAGCTATTATTCCAACGTTTGCTATTATGGATCCAGAAACAAACTACTCCCTCCCTGATTACCAAACAGCTTGTGGTGCTTCAGATATCTTAGCTCACCTACAAGAGCGCTATTTTACAAATGAAACGCATAATGACTTATCTGATAGATTATTAGAAAGTGCAATGCGAAATGTTATTAGTTACGCGCCTCTTGCATTGAAATACCCCACTGATTATCGCTATAGAAGTGAATTGATGTGGACAGGAACAATAGCCCATAATAACCTTCTTGATAGAGGAAGGATATCTGATTGGGGTTCACACAACATTGAACATGAATTATCTGGGATGTATGATATTGCTCATGGTGCTGGACTTTCAATTGTGTTCCCTGCCTGGATGCGCTATGTATATCACACCAATATTGATCGCTTTGTTCAGTATGCAGTTCGTGTGTGGGATATTTCTATGACATTTGATGATAAAAATGCAATTATAGAAGCTGCAATAGATCGCCTTGAAGCATTCTATCGCTCTCTTGGTCTTCCTGTTCATTTAGGAGATGCTGGAATTGGTCATGATAAAATTAAAGAGATGAGTGAAAATGCAATGATAGGAAGAGAGAGCATTGGTAATTTTGTTCCACTAAAAAAAGCAGATATTGAAAAAATATTCCGTTTAGCTCTCTAACTAGCTACTTACTCTCTTTGTTAGTGGGAATCTTCTTCAAGATGGTTCCCACAGGGCACACAGCGCACCAAGCTCGGGGTCTGTAGAGGATGGCGAACACAATCCCTAAGATAGTGCTACTGAGCATCATTGAGTAGAGTCTATATGAAAGATGCACCATCCATGAACTCATACTTATATCTAAGAGCTGGGGGAGGGGAATAAGGGGAATTGCAATGAAGAGCCTGATATAAGGCATTGCTACCATCCTTTCTATGGCAACACTGATAGTGCTTCCTGTAATGAATAGTAAGTTTAGTGAAAAATAAGTTAGCATAACTTTTTTAAGATACCCATCTCTAAAAATAGTGGGAGGTAGTTTATACTTCCCTTTTTTCCTACCAACTACTGTTGTAAGGGATGCCCTTGGGCAATAGTGGCGACACCATACATTCTTTTTTGTTATTAGATGCAGAGCAAATGGGGTAGCCATACAGAGAAACGCAAGAAAAGAGAAAGAGATGTGGAGAAATGGGAGAGTGAAAAAAGAGAGGGTAAATATATATATATAGGGTACTAGACCATATCTTTTATGTGTTGATGTATTCATGTGTTCTCCATGGCATTAATTATATGGACCTAGTATGTTCACTTTCCATATACATTTCTTAGTTGAAATATCTAATTAGTATCTTAGAATAGAATATGCAAGTCACTATACATGAAAAAGAGTTCTTACTCTGTGATAACGTCACTTTACATCACGCCTACTTGTACGTTTCGTTTATCTTCTTAAATTGAGATGTGACTCGCAAAAAGCACTCGAGTACCTCTGGATAGAAATGATTAGGACTTGTCCTTCCATCTCCTTGTGTGATTATCTCTATAGCTTTTTCATGGGTGAACGCTTTTTTGTATGGCCTAAGAGAAACAAGGGCATCATACACATCAACAATAGCAACGATTGCTCCACTGATAGGAATCTCTCTCCCTTTAAGGTGATGTGGATATCCTGTGCCATCATATTTTTCGTGGTGAGTTAGGGCAATTTCATACGCTTTTTCTAAGAAGGTGTTCGTCCCCATCATCTCTATTGTTTTTGTGATAGCCTGGCCTCCATAAATGGTGTGCTTTTTCATCTCTTCCATCTCTTCTCTTGTAAGAGGCCCTTCTTTAAGTAAAATTGAGTCAGCAACTGCAACTTTTCCAATATCATGAAGGGCAGATGCTTGTGCTAATAGCGACACTTCAGAGGAGTCAAGAAGATCTGGATGTCTTTTAGCAACCTCTTTAGCAAGGATATGGCAATATCTTTGTGTATTAAAAATATGGACACCCGTTGTTTTATCCCTCGATTCAGCAAGGTATGCTACAGCTTGAACAACAGTATCTCTTGTATGCTCAATTTCTTTTGTTCGAGCTTCTACAAGAGCTTCTAAATGCTTTTTGTGTTGATTAAGCTCTATGTGAAGAGCAACTCTTCTTTTTACGAGATCTGTATTAAATGGCTTCGTAATATAATCTACAGCCCCTATATTAAACCCCCTTATCTGATCTTCTACGTGATCCATTCCAGTAGTAAAAATAACAGGAATATCTTGAAGCGTAGGAGACTCTTGAAGAGTTTCTAGAAATTGAAACCCATTCATCCCAGGAAGCATAGCGTCGAGCATGATGATATCAGGAATTTCATGAGTGAGGATAGAGAGTGCTTTTTCAGCATCAATTGCAACTAGTAATTGATAGTCATTTTCTAGGGCAGCAACGAGTAGGTCAATATGAAAAGGAGAGTCTTCAACTATTAATATTGTGTTCATGATCATTTTCCTTGTTGAGTGAGTAGATGCATAATTTCATCTACCTGCTGAATCGCTTCGGTGTAATTGTATAGTCGTATAAAATTTTGTAATGTAGTAATTTTCTCTTTTACTAATCCATCAAATGAAATAGTAATTACTTTTTTTAATGAATCGTTAACTACTCTATTTTTTCCACTCTCTAATCCATCTTTTAAGATATTTAATAGAGCAATAACTTCTTGCTCAGGGTATGAGTCAGATTGTATTGTTTCTTTTTTTATTGATCTGTCAAAATAGGGGGAGTGTTTAATTGCATTAAGGAGGAGGGAGAACTCATTCATAAATTCATGTTGAGTTGGTGCATATTCTTCATATTCTTCTTCTGTAATCATATCCTCTAATTTAGCAGCTATATACGATAATTTAGTTGCTCCTAGATTTGCACTGACACTCTTTACAGAGTGGACAAATCGAATTCTTTCTTTATCATCATCAGCTGTTTCATTATAAAGGTGTATCACATCTTTATATGAGATATAAAACTGATTAATTAGGTGGGTAAAAAGTTCCATATCATGGTTAAGGAAGGAGAGAGCTTTTTGTATGTCAACGCCCTCAATTGGGGGTAGGTTTTGATTATTATGTTCAACTTTATATCTGTTATGGGGTTCTGGAAATAGAATTTCATCAGGGAGATATTGTAATAACATGCCATATAAATCTTCTGGCTTGATAGGTTTTGGTAGATAATCATCCATACCTGCTATCAAGCATTTCTCTTTTTCATTAATATTTATATTCGCTGTCATGGCAATGATAACAACACCAGAGTGCTCCTCTTTCGGTAGGGCTCTAATGAGGCGAGTAGTTTCATATCCATCAATTCCGGGCATTCGTATATCAAGGAGAATAACATCAAATTTTGATTGTTTTATTCTCTCTATCGCAGCGTGTCCATTACTTACAGCTTCACATTGAATTCCAACCTTTCCTAGCTGGTATAATAGTATCTCTTGGTTTATTTCAATATCTTCCACAACGAGGGCTTTGAGGGCACTAAGCACTCTGTAGTTATTATATATATCCTCTTTCTTACTCTCAACTACCCTCATTTTTGAGTATATTTCATCAATGAGTTGATTTGGATCTACAGGATACACAAAAGTGCCATCCACTATCTCTTTATCATCTATTTCATATACTGAGAGATCAATTGGTGATTTAGATGTGAGAAAGATGAGATGATTGTCATGAATTCCCTCTTTCTTGCAGGAAATGAGTTTTTTATATATAGCATCTTTCATCATTGACTCATCTATAAAGCAGATAGAGTATGGGTGGTCTTCAGCTTCGATTATACTCACTTTTGAAGAAAATTCTTCCATAGTGTGTATTGTATCTACATCTATTTCAAACTTAGTAAGGGTTGTTGCAATCTCTTTTGCTCTGTGTGTATCTTCATTTATAATAAGAGCCCTAGTGTGTCTCCAAGAGTCATCAAGAGAATTTGCTTTACGTGGTTTTATTTCTACTTGAAAAGGAATAGCTACAGTAAAAGTACTTCCTCTATTGTATATACTATTAACCGAAATAGTTCCTCCCATCGCTTCAGTAAGCCACTTAACAATGGAAAGCCCTAACCCTGTTGATTCATGCTGAAGTGATGAAGAGCTATCAACTTGGTAGTAAGGTTCAAATATCTTAGATAGATTTTCAGATTTTATTCCGACTCCAGAGTCAGCCACAGAGATTGAAATAGTAATCTCTTTTTCTCCTATCTCCTCTAACTCTGTTGTGATAATTATCTTTCCTTGGTTTGAGTATTTTATTGCATTTGAAACAAGATTTGTTACTATTTGACTTAATTTTATTTGATCCCCTAATATAAGGCTCGGGATGTTGTTATCGTGGTGGTATGTGATAGAGATGCCTTTTTCTGCAGCACTTTGATTGAGGGACTCAGCAACTTGTTCAATAGTTAAGGTGATGGAGAATGGGATGGTGTGTAATTCAACATTTGACTGGTCTAATCGAGAATAATCGAGTACATCTCGAACTAAATTTGTGAGAAAGTCGCCACTACTATTTATGATATTCGCTAATCGTTGTTGATAAGGGGTAAGGTCAGTATCGAGAAGCATCGTGTTTACGCCAATAATACTATTTATAGAGTTTCTTATTTCATGGCTCATTTTTGCAAAGAATGAGTTGAGTTCTTGGTTCATTACTTCTCGCTCTTTAGCAAGTCGTTCTGCTTTCTCTCTCATTTCATTCATTTCTTTTGTATTCTTGTTTCTCGAAAGTACTTCTCCTAGATTGTTTGCAAAAAACCGTAGTAATTGCCGCTCCTCTTTATTCCAGCTCATGTAGCTTGTAACAGCATCAAACCCAATATATCCAAAATTAAAACCTTCTCCAATTATTGGGTGGACAAGTACAGATTTTACCGATTGAGCAAGGAGAATTTCTCTTTCAGCTGCCCAATCCTCATTTAATTCATCTACTTTTTTAAAATAAATCTCTTTTCCTGCTAACAGGGTTGCAACCCAATGAGGAAACACCTCATTTGGAAGCTGTTTCAGGTTATCCTTCTCTGGGGTGATGTTAGGGCCACACCACTCGTGGGTGTTTTCCATAGTTTCCCCTTCTCTAAAGAAGAAAATATAGGCTCTATCTGCTCCAGTGAATTCACCTAACACTTTTAGTGCATGGTCAACCATTGGATCAAAGGTGAGATCATTTGTAATAAAGAGTCTGCTTGTGAGATCAAAGAGGATATTTTCAAAGGCAATCTTTCTTTCTAGTAATCTCTCTGTCGCTTGTACTTCTGTAATATTTGTGACCACTGTTACAATCTTTTGCTCTATTGGATTGCATGAAATAGAGGTAGAAGCTACCCTTACTCGGTGAAGCTCTTGCTTTTTATTAAACAGCATAGTTTCATGCTCTCCTATACTTGTTGTGTCACAAAGGAGAGTGCTTAGAGGGTTCCCTATAACTTCGTCACTCTTAAAGCCTGTCATTTCAAATATTCGATTATTTACTGTACAAATAATTCCTCGCTGATCATGCACAATGATTCCATGCTGAATTGAATCTGTAAGGGAGCCTGAGATGTCTATATTGCTTGTAATATTTTTAATACTAAGTATATATGAAGAGCCTTTCGGTGTAGTTATTGATTGCGCAATAATTTTGAACCTGCGAGTATCATAGGTTTCAGGTGAATGGAATATCATAGAGGTCTTTTTACCTAACTTCTTAGAAGAGAGGGCTAAGTTTTCCATAGGGATCGCAAAATCGTTACCAAAAACTTCTCTCATTGAAAATCCAATTAACTCTTCTCTTGACCTTGTGAGGTACTCTTTGTCATTAGAAGTAATTATATCTTGCATGTTGAGTGAATCATCTAAAAAGACTAATAGATCAAATTGAGTTTTTGTGATCTCATCTTGTACAGTATTAAGATAGTGTTCGAGCGAAATGTCTTTAAGAAGAAAAACTACTTCATCTTCAAAAGAACATGACAAAGCAGTCACAGAATAGTATTCCTCACTGAGAGGAGCAAAATACTTTTTGGTATAGGGAAGTTGATGAATTGATGGAATGAGAAATATTGAGTGCCATGGAAGATATTTAGAAAATTTTGGGTATAGTGGTAACATTGGCTCATTAAGATGTTCATCAAGATTGAAATTTAATAGCTTTGATGCCTCTTTATTTGCAGAAACAACATGCTCTACAATCCCTTTTGAATCTATTTTGCATCTTATATATGCGATAGGGAATGACCCTTCGTTGTTTCCTCTTTGAATATACATCGATGAACTTACTCCCTATGTCAATACTTCTTACAACTTCTGCCTATTTTAATCCAAAATTGAACTGAATACAATAACTATTATGCATATTTTACAACAATTTCAGTACATAGTATAAAGGGGTGACACATTTGTGTCACCATTGAAGTGCATGTGTTACTTTTTTTAAGCATCTTTATCAATTATTAAAGATATGTATTAAAAAATACTGAAAATATTAAAATTAGGTTATGACCTGTAGGGGTAACTCTATCTCGAATGAGTATTTTCTCCGCTTACCTCTTTTTGGGGATTAATCACAGATATTTCAATTGCCTCAGCAGAAGAAAGGAATGCCTCACTTTTTTCAAATACGAATTCTCTAAGGGTTAGGGCACCTTTTTGTTGATTACAGAGATAACTATTTCCTCTCGCACCGAAAAGAATTCTGTTTTGAGCAAAAAGGCTGATGGGTATGAGATAGGTATGATACAAACCTGGTAAAATAGAGAAATACAATGAGAATGTTTTTTGTTATATGTATTAGGATGGGGAAATGATAAAAAGAAGAAAGGAGTAAGATTGGGTAAAAAATATGAATTAAGCTATGGATGACTGAAAAGTCTAAAGTCTCATTGTACTTAACTCACTTTCTTCTTTATGTTTAGAACTATATCATGAAAGGCTAGGTGTACTATCGAAGAATACTAGAAACATAGTTTAATCTCAATGCTTTTGCTTGTAGGAAAAAGACTACAAGAAGTTACGCCCTTTGTTGGTCAAGATCTTCTTTTTCTACAATCGATTGAACTCTTTCTAAAGTTGCTTCATGTGCATATTGAAGGGATTGGTAAATTTGTAACCTCACCCTATGTTTAGCTGTAATTAGCTCTTTCTCTTGAAGTAAGAATTCTATAGGAACGTTGATGCATGATGCGAGACGAGCTACTTCATAGACTTTTGGTATTCTGTTTAATGATCGCTGCACTTTAATAAGTTCATAATTGAGCCCTGAGTCTTGCACTAATTTCTTTAAGGTTATATTTGGATCTCTTAATGCATCAAATTGTTTCCAAAATAAATATCCATCTTCAATAGCGTTCATAGTTTCTCCCACATGTTAGCACCGCACTTTTATTATATGAAACAATACTAAGAAAATACAATCTAGTGGTTTGTAGGAAATTGATTACAAATAGTTATCTTTTAATAACCCATTCATGTAAAGCATCTCTCTTTTGACTCTTTGGTGGCAAGTAAAGAGATTAGAGAATCTTGTAATATTTACACTATCATGAGATATTATATGAATTGGCTCAATGTTAAGGAGAACTCATTGTATCAGGCATCAGTACTTTCTAGCGTATTACTCAGCCTCTCTTTTATTCAAATCATCTTCATGATTATCCTCATGCGCCAAGGGCCACAAAGGGGAGGCAGAGAAGTTGTATATGTTATATTGTGTATTACACTTTATACAGTTGGTACAGCTTTTGAGTACATGGGCAAAAACTTGCAACAAATAATGTTTTGGACTCATGTACAATATATTGGGCTATCTTGGATCTCATTTTTCTTAGTTCATTTTGTTGTTATCTATTTTGATATTCGTCTAAAAAGAAAGGTTCTCACCTATAGTGTTATGACCCTTCTTTCAACACTCTCCATGATCATGCAGTTTACCTATAACTTACACTCCCTTTTTTACACCAATGTTGCATTTAATCAAGTAGGGAATATTGCCTATCTCACCTTCACTCCCCAATTTTTCTATGTTGTTATTAAGGTTTATCAAGTTGTTGCAGTGATACTCGTCTATTTCTTTAGTGCTCACATGTTACTTAACCCCAGAAATATATACAAAAAAAGGGCTCTCATGATAATGAGTGCAACTCTATTTCCTGTAATAGCTAATATAGTGTATGTATTACCCATCTACAGACAACGGATCGACTTTATCCCATTCTCATTTCTTTTTACAGGAGTCATCCTCTTATCTTCATATTATAATGATAATCTTTTTGGGCCTCTTCCAGTTGCAAAAAGAGTCGTAGTTGAATCTCTCTCTGATGGTATTATTATATTAGACAAACATGACAATCTGATTGATTATAATTCAACATCATTAGAATTTATCCCATTGTTAGCATCTTTTAAATTAGGAGAGCCTGTACAGAAGTTGTTTCGTGAAATCTCTTGGTATAAACCACTTTCAAACTCAAAGTTTTTTGGCTCTGGCACATGGGATATTATTATACAAAAGAGTGATGAAGGAAATAGATATTCTTATTATGAAGTGAGGGTTATTCCAATATCTCAAGGGGCTATTCGGGGTACTTCCTTACTTATAAGGGATGTGAGTGAGCAATATATCCTACAAGAAGCACTGCACACATCTTTTAATAAACTTGTTGAACTTGATAATTTAAAAACTATGATTATTGAAGTAATGAGTCATGACCTTCGCTCTCCCCTTATTACAATGAAGAGTTTAAGACGACTATTGGCTAGTGGTACTATTGCAAAAAATCCAGTTATTTGGAAACGAACAGGAGATGAGCTTGATTCCCTCATCGATAGAGCTGATTCATTGATTTTTAATCTTATATCACTTAGTGGATCATTTGGCACCTCATCTCCTCTCTCCATTCAACCTTGTGCACTAGAGTCGATTATAGATGATATAGAACCCGTTATTATGCGATATGCTAAAAAGAAAGAAGTATCGTATCAAAAGCTTATCGAAGAGGATGTACTTGTTCTTGGCGAAGTTGATTATGTAAGGGCAATTTGTAGGAATATATTAGAAAACGCAATTAAGTATTCACCGAATGGGGGAGTTGTTCAATTGCGAGTAGATATTGAAAAAGATAAAGCTCTTCTAATTATCCTCGATGAGGGAGATGGAATTAAGGATCATGTACTTACAGCATTTAATGAAGATCGGTGGGGTGTTACTACGATGGGGTCAATGGGAGAAAAGGGGCCTGGAATAGGGCTATACGCAACCAAGCGATTTGTTAAAGCTATAGGTGGCACCATTAATATAAAGAAAAATAAACCTATTGGAACAGTTGTAGAAATAGCAATTCTAAGAGCGATAGGTGGTACACACATATGAAGAGGGTAATCGTAGTAGAAGACCATGCATTATTTAGAATTGGATTAATAGCAGTTCTTGAACAGGAGCATGAGATACAAGTAGTGGGGGAATTTCATAATGGGAAAGATTTCATTGAAGCAATAGAGCAAAACACAATTGCTCAAGCTGATATCATCTTTTTAGACATCTCAATGCCCTATCTTAGTGGCCTTGAGGTGCTCCAAATTATTAAGCACAAAGAGTATGGTGTGCCACCCATTTGTATTCTTAGCATGTATCCTCAACAATTCTACCTCATTCAAGCGAAGAATTTAGGGGCTAAAGGATATATAAATAAAGATAGCGCGCTCGATGAAGTGAAAAAGGCTATTTATTTAATAGTCGAAGGGAAAACTGCTTTTCCTGAAGAAATAAATGGCACTAAAAATAATACTTCAAAAGGATATTTAGAGAATTTATCTCAAAGAGAAGTTGAAGTGTTTACACTACTTACTCAAGGGATGACTGTAAAAGAGATTGCATTTGAACTTGATGTGTCAGTAAAAACAGTAAGCACCTATAAAAGTCGTTTAATGGAAAAGCTAGGAGCTGATTCACTAAGCGACCTCTATAAGATGGCTCTGTTATATGAAGTAGAAAAGTAAAACACCCTACGCTTCACTTGCAATATCTACTTCAATATTTAATATCTTTTCGATTGAAGAGAGAGCACTTCCAGGAGCCTCAACAAGTGCTTCAATGATACTAAGGAGTCTTTTGTGGCTTTGGGTTTGACCAACTCTTATATCATCTAAGGTGTTACTTACACTACCTAATACTAACCACTCTGCTGGTGTTTTCAAGGCTACAGAAAGACGACACACTTCTTCAGCTCTAGGCATCCTATTAAGAGATCGTTGTACTTTAACTACCTCATAATTTAGACCTGCCTCTTCAATGATGTGCTTAAGAGATTTTGATCTATCTCTTAGTGCATCTACTCTGTTCCAAAATTTATTGCCTTCATTAGTTTTTAACATACTACATATTTATCACAGTAAAATGTAATAAGTAAAGCTTTTTTACTAATATATGAGGTATAAAGGGTGTGAGTTAACAAACAACAACCTTATGAAAGATTACGTATCATTATTGTGACTAAAATGGGTGTCTAATACGTTAAAAACATCTTGTATTAAATGTTACTTATTTTTTTGGAGCAACCTTTAGTAGCACAGGATGGTGGTCTGATGGGATGAATTGTAGATCTTTTGTAGTAACATCTAACACTTTTACATTGTCACTTACAAAAAAACCATCAATCACTAAAGTATAATTTTCCCCTTTAACATACGGCTTTTCAGCAGTTCTCACTGAAGGAGTTCTCTTATCTGCAACCCACGACCACCCTGGAACTTGTGCAAAACTTGGTAGGCTTCGTATCCAAAACTTATCCTCTTCACCTGTCGTGTAAGGGCCAAAAACAGTTTCTATGAGCTCCAAATTCCAATCTCCCCCTACTATCACATGTTGCCCCTTTTCTCTCTCACTTTGTGCAAATTCTATAACTTCTTTGAGTTGAGTTTCTCTCACAGAAACAGAATCATCATCAAACGCAGAGAGGTGGATATTGATGATTGTCCAGTTTACTCCGCTGTGAAGTAGCCTCGTGACATGCATTCTATAATCTTTTTTAAAGACATAGAGGAAATAGGTTGGCTCTCTAGTGAGCGCTATTGCTTCACTGTTAATAATTGGAATTCGGCTTGCAGTAGAATTGCCAATTTTTAATCTCATAAAAGGGGGGAGTAACTTGGTATATAGGTCATTACTATATGTCCATTGATACTCATCAAATTCTTTTTCTAGTTGGGGATACACATTTGTATTGTAGTTTGTAAAGGATGAATAGGCTATTTCTTGCAGCATAATGATATCTGAATCATGTTGATGTAAGAATTCTTGTATCCCTTTTAGGTTTTCATTCACTGCTTGTTTAGATGGTGGGCGAAGACTTTTGCCGTTATCAAAAAGAAAGTCAGAATCTTTACCCATTCCAGCATATCCAATATTCCATGAAATTATCTGTAGGCTATCTTCTTCTAAAGCCTCACTTGAGGAGCCAACAATGGATGGGTATATTGGTTTGGTTGATTGAGAAGAGCGGTTTACAATTACTACAACTACTATATAGGCAATAAAAAGTACGAGTAGTATGAGTGGGACTAACAAAATTTTTTTAAACAGGGGCTTCATCATAGGTGGGTATTCCTTATTGTTTTTAAAGTGTAATTCCTATTGAAGTTTTTAGCAAGAATCAAATAAAAATACCCTCCAAAAAAGGAGGGTATTAGTATAATCTTAGTAACTGTTAAGCTACTTTAATTGGGTTTTTAACCTTTGATAGAAAGCTAGCTAGCCCTTTTCCGTATCTAGATGCATAATCTATAGCAGCGCTACGAGCACTGATTTTTTCATCTTGTGCTAACAGGTAGTACCAGTGATCTGAAATTGCAAAGAATAGATCTGCGTCACTGTATGTATTAAATGCAGCTCTCACACTCCAATGGTTAATGATTTGCATGATTGGATGATATACATTTTCTAACCATGAGAAAATTGCGTCATCTAGTGTAATAGTCCAAGGAATATCTTGGTTAATTAGGTATTTGTGTACTTCAATTTGGTTAAGAAGTACCTCCATGTGTTCTTTAGTAAACACGTTGTTCGTACTCGAAAGAATAAATAGTTCATTGTTTCTTGTATTATCTTTCATATATATCTCCT